>NZ_JBRILW010000004.1:0-243533 GCF_052977125.1 Shewanella sp. 30m-14
GACCTACAATTGGTTTTTCCTCAGTCAGCTCTGTTTTGCTAACATCAAACATCAAACATCAAACATCAAACATCAAACATCAAACATCAAATATCAAATATCTTTGATGTAGGTTGGGCTTTAGCCCATCAGTTTATATAGCCTTAATCATGCTAATAAATTTGACGGCATAAATGCCGACCTAAAATGATGATTTGCTATAGCTTTTCCTTGAACCTAGGACCTAGAACCTAGAGCCTAGAGCCTAGAGCCTAGAACCGTCTTAGCTTTAACTTCCTAAAATACTAAGGTCACGACACCAAGTAACGCAAACAAGACGGCGCAGCCGCGGTGGATCCAATTTAACGGTAATTTCTCTGCGCTGAAGTGCCCAGCGATGACAACGGGCACATTGGCAATCAGCATGCCCAAAGTAGTGCCCATGACAACCATGGCTAAGGCGTCATACTTAGCCGATAACACAACGGTGGCGATTTGGGTTTTATCGCCCATTTCGGCAATGAAAAACAGCACAAAGGTGGCGAGGAACGGCCCCATCGCATAAAAGCGGCTCTCTTCGGCATCGACTTTATCGGGAATGAGTACCCACAGGGCGATAGCAAAAAAGGATGCGGCAACAAGATAGCGTCCTACTTCAGGGCTTATCCAGGATATGGCCCATTGACCGAGCCAAGCTGCAGCAAAATGATTGACCAGCGTCGATAGAAAAATACCCAGAATAATGGCAGTTTTGTTTTTAAAGCGTGCGGCTAAAATTAGCGCGAGTAGTTGCGTCTTATCGCCGATTTCAGCAATAGCAACAGTGAATGTTGATGCGAGCAGTGCTTCCAAGAGGTATTCCTATATGGGGATAGCAATTCTAAGCACAGCAACTCTTCCCCAAATTAAGAGGTGCGGTGCTCAGGTCTTGCTGGGCAAACTCAACGGCTAGTGCACATTGAGCTGCTGTATGTACCATGGCATCTGGCCAATTATGTTGATACATACTCAGTAGAAGACTTAAATCATTGTGAGTCATTCTACTGATAGCTACTCCCCTGAAGCGGAGGCGGCATTATAGCGATTGCGTTGTATTTTTCAACGCCGTTGGCGTGGAAATAGCCTATATTTTTGTGAAAATTAGCAGCGGGTCAGCCTAGTGTTGCTTAAGTTTTGTGTGCAAGTTAATAACTCGTGCCAAGTTGGTTTTTAGTGGCTTAGATGGCTTGCTAGCAAGGGACGCAGCTGGTAATGTCAACTCAGTCAATTTTAGAGTAGAGCCGTAATGAAGCAATTCACACTGTATTTTCCACGATTTATCCAGCCTCAGTGGCTATGTTGATAAGGTGAATACACGTATTATTTAACTAGCCGTTGGGGCCAATTGGAATCGCAAGGTCGATGATGACCAGATTCGATTGGGGGCTGTTAATGTTATTGTTAACTTGCAAAATCCTCTCCCTCAAAGTCGTTCTAAATCTGACCTACAAAAATAAATTATAAAATTTAACAGGACAATTTTGTGAACTCAAAAATACTTGGCTCAGTTGCCATTGTCGCCGGAACGGCAATCGGTGGCGGCATGTTAGCCCTGCCTCTGGCAACAGCTTCACTTGGTACACTTCCCGCACTGCTTTTACTCATCGCCATCTGGGGCGTATCAATTTATACCTCTCTATTGATGCTTGAAATTAACCTGCGCACGGGTGTGGGTCTTAATATGCACTCTATTACCGGCAAAACATTAGGCCGAGTGGGGCAGATTTTTCAGGGAGCGTCATTCTTAAGTTTATTATTCGCCTTAACCATGGTGTATCTGATGGGCGGCTCATCGCTGCTTGAGTCTAAGATGGACTTGGTTGGTATGAAGATGGACAACCAGCTTGCTGTATTGATATTTACCGCTATTTTCGGTGGTTTGATTGCGGTTGGTGTGCGCTGGATTGATAAAGTTTCACGGGTACTGTTTACCTCAATGATCGCATTACTTGTGATTGTGGTCGCTTACTTGCTACCAGAAGTGGATATGAGCCTACTGATGCGCAACTCGACTGAAGGCATGGTTAGTAGTGGTGACTTAACCAACCTGTGGTTAGCGGCAATTCCAATTGTATTCACCTCATTTGGTTTTCATGTGTGTATTGCCACGATTGTGCGCTACTTAGATGGTGACGCGATGTCATTGCGTAAGGTATTGATTATCGGCTCAACCATTCCATTGGTGTGTTATATCCTGTGGCTGTTGGTGACACTTGGTACCTTAGGTGGCAAAACCGTGTATGAATTTAGCGGCTCATTACCTATGTTGGTTAGCGCACTGCAAGGTGTGGCTGAATCATCAATTTTGCAGCAGTTCATCGATCTATTCGCTAACCTGGCATTGGTGACCTCATTCCTTGGCGTAACCATGAGCTTGTTTGACTATATTGCCGAACTCACTCGCGCTAAAGAAGGCCTAGCTGGCCGCGCACAAACCTGGCTGCTGACCTTTGTGCCACCGCTATTGTGTGCACTTTATTATCCAGATGGTTTCTACAAGGTGCTTGGTTACGCTGCGATTCCGTTAGTGGTGATGATTATCTTCCTACCGATAGCGATGGCACTACGTCAGCGTAAGCAGAACCTAGGCGGTTATCAGGTGTGTGGCGGTAACACGGCACTTGCTTTAGCTGGGGTTGCAGGGGCAACCATTATTCTAGCCCAGCTATGGGTGGCGCTATAATTTGCCAAGATTAATCTACTTATAGACAAATAAGTATATCAATTAGATTAGGTAACAGCTTTGTAAGAGATTAATTCTGAATCTGTTATCAACATAGCATCTTATGATAAAGTCGAGCTCGATTATGAAAATAATGGCTCGGCTTTTTTGTTTTTCGGGCCCAACAAAATTGACTATCGAAGCACAAGCAATCAACAAAAAATCTTAAAAATACTCATAATAAATGCTTTTAAAAATAATATAAAAATGGACTTATAAAATGAAAAAATGGCTTTTGACAGCAGCTATCGCCACCTCTTTTGGTGCCGTAGCTGACGAAGGTATGTGGCAGCCTCATCAACTTCCTGCCATGGCAGATGAACTGAAAGCGAAGGGATTAGAAATCGACGTTAATTCGATTTCAAAATTGACCGAATTTCCTATGAATGCCGTGATCAGCCTAGGTGGCTGTACGGCATCATTTGTATCACCAAAAGGCCTAGTGGTGACTAACCACCACTGTGCTTACGGCTCAATCCAGTACAATTCAACGCCCGAAAATAACCTGCTACGCGATGGCTTTTTAGCTAAGTCGTTTGGCGAAGAGCTAGCGGCAACACCGGGCTCACGCATTTTCGTGACCGAAAGTGTTACTAACGTGACCGACAAGGTGAAAAAAGGCCTTGAGGGCGAAACCGGTAATGCATTTTACAAAGGCATTGAGCAGAAAGAAAAAGGCTTAGTCGCCGAGTGTGAAAAAGAAGACGGCTACCGCTGTAAAGTTTATAGCTTTCACGGCGGCCTTGAGTATTACCTCGTTAAGCAGCTAGAAATTCGCGATGTGCGCTTAGTGTATAACCCGGCCGCTAGCGTTGGTAAGTACGGCGGCGACGTTGATAACTGGATGTGGCCACGTCACACCGGTGATTACTCATTCTACCGCGCGTATGTCTCTAAAGACGGCAAGCCTGCAGATTTCAGCAAAGACAACGTGCCATACGAGCCAAAGAGCTTCTTGAAAGTGTCGGCTAAAGGCGTGAGCGAAGGTGATTTTGTGATGGTCGCGGGCTACCCAGGGCGTACCAACCGTTACCGCACCGCCAACGAAGTTGAAAATCAATTTGAGTGGGCATATCCAGAAGGTAAAGTCTTACGTGAACGCTTAATTGAAATCATCAAAGAAACTGCGCCAGAAGGCAGTGATGAGCGCATTAAGTATGAAAGCTCAATTGCAGGCCTAGCAAATTATGCTAAAAACTTTACCTCGATGATCGAGTTCTACGGCAAATCGCCCATGCTTGACGACCGTAAAGGCTTAGAGCAAGAGTTAGCTAACTGGATTAAAGCGGACAAGAAGCGTGAGCAGCAATACGGCAAAGTACTGGCTGAGCTTGATAAGTTAATCGCTAAGAGCCAACAAGGCCAAGAACGTGATTTACTGCTGAGCTACATGGGTTACAGCACCATGCTGAGTACAGCTAACCGTTTATATCGTCTAGCGAACGAAAAAGCATTGCCAGATATGCAACGTGAGCCAGGTTTCCAAGACCGCGATATGACCCGTTTTACCTCTGGCATGGAGCGCATTGAGCGCCGCTATGCGGCCAGTGTTGATAAAGCCATGTTAGCGGATCTCATAACCCGTTACGCAGCGCTGCCACAAGATCAGCGCCTACCAGCATTTGATAAGGCGTTTGGTATTACTAACAACTTTAACGCGGCCGAGCTAAATAAAACGCTGGATAAGATGTACGCCGATACCCAGCTTTCAGACAAAGCAACGCGCCTTGCTTGGATGGACAAATCAGTTGCTGATTTCAAGCAATCAAATGACCCGTTCATTCAGTACGCAGTAACCACGTACGATGAGCGTATGCAGCGTGAAAATGACAAGAAGCAGTTAGCAGGTGAGCTAATGAAGGTGCGCCCTATGTATATGGACGCCATCATCGCCTATAACCTTGAGCAAGGTAAGCCGGTTTACGCCGATGCCAACTCAAGCCTACGTGTTACCGTGGGTCATGTGAAAGGGTACTCACCAGAAGATGGTCTTAAAGCGGTGCCGTTTACTCGCCTTGAGGGCATCTTGGCGAAAGACACAGGTGTAGAGCCATTTAACGCACCAGCTAAGCAGTTAGAGCTTATCGCTAACAAGCAGTACGGTGATTACTACGTAAAATCACTAGACTCAGTACCAGTTAACTTCCTATCGACGCTTGATACCACAGGTGGTAACTCAGGTTCACCGACCTTAAATGGCCGTGCTGAGCTGGTGGGGCTGCTGTTTGACGGCGTATACGAGAGTATTATCGGTGATTGGGGTTACGATCCACAGACTAACCGTTCTATCCAGGTGGATAGCCGTTATATGCTTTGGGTGATGAAGTATCTGGATAATGCAGATAACCTGCTAGAAGAGATGGAAATTGTTAATTAACCTTATAGACCAAGGTTAGATAGGTCTTTTGGATGCAAAAGCCGAAACATTAAGGTGTTTCGGCTTTTTTGATTTTTGGTGGTTTAGATTGAGTTTCCAGTTCAAACTGGTCTGAACGATACGTTTAAGCAATCAAGCAGCGCTTGATAAAAGCCGTGACTTTGCCACCTATCAGGCTGCGCCTGACTTTTAAGTTAGACTGCGTCTAACAACTAAAGTCGTGAGCTTCCAGCTCACACAGGGCAAGAAGGGGAAAAAGAGTCAACAGCTACCCCCTCTTGACCATTTCATTTATAAAGAGTCCCTGCCGCCCCGACGAAGTTACATGCATTAGATACGGGCCTCATGCTTATGGATAAATAGCTAACGCTTCCGATGGGGCATCTGATGTGAATGGATTCACAAATGCCGTGATGGCATGGACGCCAAAGAACGGCCTGCCCCGCGAAAGCTACGCCGATATCCCTGTCGGCATTACGCGATTTATTCCAACACATTTCGGCAACGCCGATGGGGAACTGGTGTTTCCTGTGAGTTTCGTAACTCATTTTTGCCCCAAAGCTTGCTAGTCTTCGAATGAAGGTTGATTACATTTATTGAATTGGTGCTATCAAGTGGTGAATTCTTGATTGCAGCTTCATGGTTATTAATCGCCTGCAGCGGCCGTAACTACACTGGATAATTGGTGTACTTATTAGGTCGTAGTGGTTTGCAATCAAGCTTAGTTGAACTGTGTTTTTGTACAGTTATATCGTAATAGCTAGGGCTTTATTGCTTACTTTGTCCGGTGTAATGCGCGTTTTGCCGTTGGGTTATGTAGAAATAATGGTGAAAAACTATAAAGGTGTAATTGTGCATTCTCGTTTATCGCGGGATAACAGGCAAGCAAAGTGCGCGAGCGCACTTTTACCAAAGGTGTATTGGATACAATTCTCAATGGTGACGTTTAATTTATTGTTATTATTGAGTTTTATTTAATAATTCAGTGCGCACTTTTCCGGCAATCATCGACAAAACGCGCGAGCGTCATATTAAAATGTTAAATATCTATGAGTAATCTACCTAAAATGATTGAGTCTGTACTTGAAAAAATTGCTTCAGAGATGAAAATCAACAACCCTGGTTTACACGCTGAATTTTTGCTTAAGCAAGATTCTATGAATAACAGAGAATTATTTATCTGGTTACAGCAGAAAGATGCAGAAGGGGTCTTTCGTAGTGAAATGAAGTTGCTACTGACAGATTACTATTTTATGTTGCGGTAGTTTTATCGTACAAAGAATATTTAACAAGCGCCTCAAAAACGACACTGTTTGCAGGCATGGTTTTAGCAGACATAGCAAAAACAACATGCCAGCACAGTTCGTGTTAGGCGAGCGTTATGTTTCTACGGAGAATTATGAGTAATCTTTACAGTATTTTTGAGTTCAAGTTTCCGATTAATGTAGATAAATCTGTGCTTGGAAACTCGTATCCGGTTAAGGTTGGTGGAATCAACGGATTTATACATATACCTCATCTTCCAATCTGGACGAAAAATGAAACTGACCCTTTGTGGAAGCTCTTAACAGCACCTGAGGTTGCTATAGGGTGGAAGCAAGGAAGTGAGCCTATATTTTGGGGCAAGCCTAATCGATATCCATGTGGTCACTCTAGTCTACACAAAGTGGTATTTGAGTTTCATGCTCATGACGCCGAAATTGACGGTCAGTTAATTTATAAATCGTTCGTGTCATGGGTGAACTTACTATTGGATTATTTAGAAGTAATGTCTAATCAAAATGTGAGAGTTGAACAGACATTGAACTCTTATGGTGATAATTTTCATCTCTTTCATTGGAGTGAAGACGGCAAAAACAAAGGAATCACCGAAGACAAATTAATAACTATATGTCTTGATAACTGGCAGAAAAACGTCACCCATGCTCACTTTCTTGAAGCGTGCTCATTGGCTTCGTCTGGGGCTCAACTAAAGCTGGCTTATAAGCTCTACTTAGAGGCAAATCGTGCGTATTTGCAGAAAGACTATCGCAAAGCTGTGATTGAATGTGGTGCTGCGATTGAAAATGCTCTTACTGAATTAATTACGGTTGAGCTCTCTAGTTGTGGTAAGTCAGATGAAGAGATCGGAGTTCGTTTAAATGTAAGAAGCAATCGAACTCTTGGAGGGCGTTTTAACTTAGCTGACAAGCAGTTGAATCTTGACCTATTGCAGCAAGAATACAATTATCGAAACTTACTCGTTGAACCGAGAAATGATGCCATACATAAAGCAGAGTTTGTTTCTCAATCAGAAGCTCGTTTGGCAATTGATTACACGAGTAAACTTTTGTTCAAAGTTTCACCTCATCTGCAAGAAACGTAACAAAAACATGGGGTTGACGAGTTTTGATCGGCAGTTTTGGTATGACGTACGGTGCGCTTGGTGAATTCATCGCGGCGCAACTTATGTTCGGCGTTATATGCAGGAGGAAAAATGAGCTTTAGAGAAAAATTAGAAGGTACTTTAAATAAAGTAGTCGAAATGGCGAAGACTTGGCCTTCAGAAAAAGCTGAAGATATGAAATATTTAGCTAATTATGCGTATAGCCAAGGGTGGTATCTAAATGAAGTCTTTATATTTGGGCTGCATCGTGAAATTACTGAGCATGAGAGTTTTGATGATGCTGTAATTATGTTAATTGAGGAAGATTGGGATTTCTACTGGAAAAGTCTTGCAGAGTATAAACCATTAAGATCTGTACTCTTTGAGGAAATCAAAAAATGCCATGAAGTAGGCTTTTATGGGGCAGCGATTCATTTGAGTTTTAGCCAAGCTGATGGACTTTTCTATGATAAATTCGGAGTTAGCTTATATGGTAGTCGATTTAAAATTGCGAAAAATAAGTTTAGTGAAGAAATAAATGACTTTATAAGTCGTGACTCTTTAGAATTATTATCTCAGCATTACAAAGACGGCAGTTTGTTTAGACGCATGTTTAATGAAGTTTACTCTGAAGTCTTATCTAAAACAGATGGCGACTTAGTTAAACAAACAGGGCATACAGTAGAAAGTCAACTATTGCTACCAAATCGTCATGGTGTACTTCATGGAATCCACACAGATTATGTTAGCAAGTTGAATAGTTTTAAGGCCATAGCCTTTTTGCTATTTATTTTGTTTGCTCTAAATGGTGAAGAGATTATGGAAAACGTGTAGTTGTATATAACGAAGCGTTTAAGACGGATTCCCAACGCATGGCGTTTTTGGCTTTCTTCAGTTTAAGTGTTTATGTCACAATGGTTTAGGTAGGGAGTTGGCGTTGCTCACCACTTAACGCGGCGTTATGTAAAAAGAGGATGTATGTACGTATTTGATAAAGTTTTGCCCAAAGATTCGGAAGTTTCAGTTTGGGCTCTCCAAAAATTTCTATTGGGAGAAGCTGAAAAGCTAGTGGGCAAAAAAGCTAATGATAAAGAAGTATTTCAACCCACTTTCGAAAAAGATGGTCCTTTTATAAGAAATCGCGTGCAAAATGACGGGGCATGGGCAGTCTTAAGCAATAATGCTGGTGGCTATTGGCCAACAGCGTTATATGAGTTAGCGCATGAAACAATCCACCTATTAAATCCCGTCGTTGGATATACAAATTATTTAGAGGAAGGTATCGCAGTTGCCTTTTCCATAGATTTGTCAAAAAGTGAAACAGCACATCCAATGTCACCTAGTAACAAATACTACCAAAGAGCTTTGGAACTGGTTCAGCTTTTACCTGATGGCGTATATGAATCAGCTAAACGTATTCGGATCAAATTCGGTTCACTGGGAAATGCTGACCCTGCTGGACTAAAAGAGCTATTTCCAACGTTGAGCACAAAAGTCGCTAAAGAACTATGTTCCGAGTGTAATTTCACATAACAAACGCATCAACGCATGGACTAATAAAGCTTGGCTTGGTTCGTGCTTCGCCAATTGTAATCAAGCTTTATTAGCCAGTTATGCGGGCGTTACTGCATGGTCGAACACCATAGATTTACTAACCCCAAGACTCAAATTTAGAGCCTGAGTTCTAGCTCGTTTTTGTCCAAAAGTGCGTTAGAAATGTTTTAGTCTCAGCCATTATCCAAGCTTCCAGTCCATTATTAACTTACAGAAAACACCTATTCCCCATCGGAGTTGCCGAAGGTGTTGAAGAACAATCGCGTGAGCGAGTCATGGATGACGAGGTAGCCTTAGGTGAGCCATGGACGGCGAATATGAGGCGATAGCGATTTTCGAAAATAACTGAGGATCAACAACTTCGTCGGGGCGGCTCGACTTTAGTTGTTAGACGAAGTCTAACTTAGAAGTCAGGCGCAGCCTGATTGAAAAAGTTTAATGGTTAACTCTAACCTAGAACCTAAGCAACAGAAGCTAACAATTCCGTCAGCTCAACGGAACTCAAAGGTCGCATAGAACCCTCTGGCAAATTCCCAAGCTGCAAACTTTGAATCGATACCCGTTTAAGGTCGATAACCTTAAACCCCAACGCCTGAGACATACGCCGAATTTGACGGTTTAACCCCTGAGTTAAAGTAATCTGGTACTTATCAGAGTCCAAACGACGCATCACACACGGCAAAGTGGTGACATCTTTATAACTCACCCCAGCGGCCATGCTTGCAAGAAAAGCATCATCAAAATCGCGGTCAACTTGCACATGGTAAGTCTTAGCATGACCGAAATCGGGGTGCATTAACTGGTGAGTGAGCTCGCCATCGTTGGTTAATATCAGTAGGCCGCGGCTGTCTTTATCGAGACGGCCGATAGGGTAGAGGCGGGGTGACGCAGGCAACAGATGCAATAGGCTATTGGGCTGGTCTGGCAGTAGGCGACTGTCGGTGCCAACGGCTTTATTAAATAACCAATACGCTTTAGCTTCAACGGCGCGAACAAGCTCTTGGTTTACATAAATCTGCTCTAAACATTGCTGGCCATCTGCAGTATCAATAATCGTGACACTATCAACATGGTTAGCAAGGCGGTCGTTAATACGAACTTGTCCGTCTCTTATCAAGCGGGTCGCGGCGCGGCGGGAACAACAGCCGGTTAAGGCAAGGTATTTTGCAAGTCTCATGGATGGGCTTAATGCTCTCCAGCTAGATAACGCTGTGACAGTTCGAGGTAATTATTAATTGCAATTTTACGTATGCTCCACGCGAATGCAAGGCACCAAAGCATGACGATATTGATCAGGCACCACATGGTAATGGCGGGCCAACAAAAATGCAGTTTGATATTGTGATTGATACAGGGATCAAAGTCTAACGTGCGCCAGTTAAGCTGAAACACTAGCGCTGATGCGGCGATAAATCCCAGTACGCTGAAAAAAAACACTGGCCAGCTACAAATAGAATGGCGGTTAAATTTATCGCTAATACAGAGGAAAAACATCAACACCGTGCCAAGCAGATAGCAAGTGGATACTAATCTATGTAGCTCAAGATAATTAATCGGAAATACGCCCATTAAAATAATGGCAAAGCCCACGACGGCCCCAATAAGCGACAAATAGTGACTAAAGTAACCAAGGCGAAGTAAGTATAACCCTAGCATCGACAGTAAAATGCACAGTCCAGCGATCATTAAGGACATATTGTAAATAAAGGCGTAACGGGTGGCGGTGTAATCACCGAGAAAGTCTGCGCGGCGGTTTAATACATCGAAGCCGATATTTTGATATTCAAACCAGACGGATAAAGAGACGCCTGCTGCCGCAATTGATGCGCCAATAAAAATCATCACTACCACTAGGCGGTGAAGGTCGTACTGCATTGATTGTTCTTGTAATTTATCGTCCATGTGATCCCGGCTTATTGTTATTTTCGAACAATAAAAAAGGAGCACATCTACATGTACTCCTTGATTAATAGAATAGGGTCTTCCTGACCCTATCTTTAAACTGCCTGATTAATGACGTTTACGCAAGATGACTATCGCAATTGCTACCACAGCTAAGATCATGCAGTACCAGGCGTGAGTGACAACATCTAGCGGAGATAGGCTAAAGGTTGAAGCCACTAATAGCGCCTGTGCACCGTATGGGATAAGCCCTTGAATGATACATGAAAATATATCGAGAATACTGGCGGCGCGCTTTGGTGTTACGCCATGCTTCTGCGCGAGATCTTTAGCAATATCGCCTGTAACTACAATCGATACCGTGTTATTAGCCACACAAGTGTTAGTGGTTGCCACGATAGCAGCTATCCCCAGCTCTGATGCGCGGCATGATGCTTCGCCCTTAGCTTTAGAGAAACGACCGATCAGCTTTTCAATTTGTTGGCTAACAAAAGCTAAGCCACCTTGCTGCTGCATTAGTGCGGCTAAACCGCCCACTAACATAGACAAAATGAAGATCTCTTGCATGCTACCAAAGCCTGCATAGATATCTTGGCCGAACTGGATCACGCCGTAATCCATGGTGGTTATGCCAGTAATACCTGCGAGTAAGATACCGATTGTGAGTACAACAAATACGTTTACACCAGCAACGGCTAAAAACAAAATGGTTAGATATGGGATGACTTTGATGAAGTCGACATCTTGCGGTGCAACCTCAGCTTGACCTTGTCCGGCAAGAGTAAATATCACTAAAGTGATGATAGAAGCCGGAATAGCGAAGATAAGGTTTTCTTTAAATTTATCTTTCATATGACAGCCCTGAGTACGAGTGGCTGCAATCGTGGTGTCAGAGATAATAGATAAGTTGTCACCAAATAGTGCGCCAGAGATCACCGCGCCAGCCATAATGGCTAAGTCAATTTGCGCTTCGTTAGCGACGCCAAGTGCAATAGGGGCTACTGCTGCGATGGTGCCCATCGAGGTACCCATGGCTGTTGCGATAAATGCCGCTATCACGAAAAAGCCAGGTAGTAATAAGTTAGATGGCACTAGAGACAGACCTAAGGCGACAGTGGCATCAACACCACCGGTTGCTTTAGCGACTGCGGCAAAGGCACCTGCTAACAAATAAATCATACACATGGCAATGATATTTGAGTGACCGATGCCTGCGATAAAGGTTTCAATCGTTTGATTAAGCTTTTGCTTTGAAATCAAAATGGCAAAGATAATGGCCGGTAAAATTGCCACTACGCTGGGTAGCTGATAAAACGCAAAATCTACGCCTTGGCTTTGAAAGTAAACGCCAGCACCAATAAATAGCGCTAAAAACAAAAATAGCGGCGTAAGGGCTAAAAATGATGGGGCCGTGGCCGCAGCGGTGTTTTGGGCTTGTGGGGCATTACTGGAAGTCGTCAATGTTATCTCTCTTATCTTCAATCAGTCTTTGAACCATTGTTCCCATCGCCCTCCTAGCTGGAACAGACTCGTCATTAGTGTTAGCTAAATCATAGAATGGTACATCTCAATAGTTGAGAGGATATGAGATTGAAAGACGTCTGTCAATTTAGACGTCTAGATGTTTTTACCGCTAATCGAGTAATTAATGAAACTTGTGAACTCGGTTGGGTTATTTAGGTGTGGCTTAAGTAGCCGAGGCTCGTTACCAATTAGACACTGCTCCATATGATGCTGGGTATATTGCTAGCGTGCTTTCATTTAGCATTTTAATATTTAGTTTTAGCGGCTAAGCGCTACTTGCAATATACTTTACTCATCGCGGCCATGGCATTATTCATCGGCTAAATAACGACTTTAAATAAGAGAACCCATATGCAATTGATGGAAGTGGATAAGCAAAGCTACCGTAAGAGCACTAACCTCGTGATCATGGGGTTCGTGGCAAGTTTGGCAATATTGGCGCTAGCTTTTGGCGCGTTGCTGATCCACTTTTTTGGTGCTCCAGTGTCAGCGAGTGGTGAATCAACCGGGAATTTTCATTTAAACTTTATTGGTGTGCTTTTAGCACTCGCCACCTGCAGTGCGGTGCTCAATAGTCAAAAGCAAAAGCCGTTTTTCAAAGAAGTGTATTACGTTTGGCGTTTAAAGCAGTTACATAACCAAATTTATCGAAAATTAGCCAAGATAAAAGCAGCAGCAGACAATGATGACACCAATGCGTTTATCATCTTGAGTTTTTACTTTGCTAGCTTAAAGCAGGTTTACACCCTCGATGACAACACACTGACGATATCCAAAGTAGAGCAAGATCAGGCGCAGCTAAATGAAAAGATAGCAGCGTTAGGGATAGCCATTACGCCTGAGCAGTTTGAGCCGGAAATACTCGATAAGATTTAAGATTGCTGTATTAGCTCTGCACCATTGGGGCAGCTTGGGCCATCGAGTCGCGTTTAAAATGCAGGCGACTTTGAGTTTAAGCCCAAGCTTTAAAACTCTAGCTTTAAAACTCTAGCTTTCAAACTTTAGCTTTAAAGTTCGGGCTTTAAAATTATTTAGACTTCTAGATGGCTAACTGTTATGTTCGTATTTCAATCAAATGGAATAGGACATGACGCGATGAAACTCGAATCTTTAGCTCTGCACCACGGATATAAATCGGAAGCGACCACCAAGGCTGCAGCGGTTCCAATTTATCAAACCACCTCTTATACCTTTGATGATACCCAGCATGGTGCAGACCTCTTTGACTTAAAAGTGCCTGGCAACATCTACACTCGCATCATGAACCCAACGACAGATGTGCTTGAACAGCGCCTTGCGGCGATAGAAGGCGGCATCGGTGCCCTCGCACTTGCATCGGGTATGGCGGCCATTACCTATGCGATTCAAGCGCTCACCGAAGTGGGCGACAACATCGTTAGCACCAGCCAGCTTTATGGCGGCACCTACAACTTGTTTGCTCATACTTTGCCGCGTCAAGGTGTTGAAGTACGTATGGCGGGCTTTGATGATTTCGAGCAGCTTGATGCATTGATTGATGATAAAACCAAGGCGCTATTTTGCGAATCGATTGGCAATCCTGCGGGCAATATTGTTGACCTACAGCGTTTAGCTGCCATTGCTCACAAGCACGGTGTGCCCTTGATTGTAGATAACACGGTTGCCACGCCTGTGCTGTGTAAACCATTTGAACATGGTGCAGATATCGTTATCCATTCTTTGACTAAATACATCGGCGGCCATGGCACCACTATTGGCGGCGCAATTATCGATAGTGGCAAGTTTGACTGGACAGCGCAGCCTAAGCGTTTTGCGCTACTCAATGAGCCCGACCCGTCTTACCATGGTGTGGTTTATACCCAGGCATTCGGCCCGGCAGCCTTTATTGGCCGTTGCCGCGTGGTGCCGCTGCGTAATACTGGCGCCGCATTAGCGCCTCAGAGCGCTTTCTTGCTGTTACAAGGGCTAGAAACCTTGGCGTTAAGAATGGAGCGTCATTGTGACAACGCTTTGGCCTTAGCTCAGTATTTAGCGTCGCACCCCAAGGTGAGCTGGGTGAACTATGCTGCGCTTGAAAATAGCCCGTTTCAGGATAACTGCCATAAAATTACAGGTGGTAAGGCATCAGGGATCATCAGTTTTGGAATAAAGGCCGATGATGGCAAAGTGGCTGGGGGGCGCTTTATTGATGCACTGCAGATGATTTTGCGATTGGTTAATATTGGCGATGCGAAGTCTTTAGCCTGTCATCCTGCTTCAACCACTCATAGGCAATTGGATGCAACAGAATTAGCCAAAGCTGGGGTGTCAGAGGATTTAGTGCGTATTTCAGTGGGCATCGAACATATTGATGACATCATTAGCGACGTGGCGCAGGCACTAGATAAAGCGAGTTAATGTACAGAACAAGCTGTAGTGAAGCGTTAATCCGTCATGTTCTTGCTGGTGTCGATTCAGTACAAAAGGCTAGCGCAGGTCGCTAGCCTTTTGTGTGTTTAATATTGATATTTACCGTTATCTTCATTGCTTATTGATATTAATATGAAGCGATTTTCTGCTGTTTTAGCATAAAAAATATGGGCTATGTAAAGGGGGGCTTCTAATGATAAGTCCTTATTAAATCAAGCCTATATACAGGATAGGTGTTTGTGTTAAGCTGGTTAAGGATTTTTGTAAAAGAACCTGGGTTGGCAGTGCTTGTTGCAACAAAATGGCTAAAGACAATGATACTTTTTACAGTGGCTTATTTGGCCTCTGTAGCGGGTATATGCGCGCAAGTATCACAATCATTACAATCTTTAGAGCAACAGCTTGCTGACGCTTCTACGGCCGATGGACTGACCCTTCTTGATAGTTTCGATTTAAATTTTACTCACGCCAGTATTCAAGACCAAGCCCAACTGCATTTTTTGTATGCTCAGCAATATGAAAAAAACCGTCAACTTGATCAAGCGATTGCCCGCTACGATCAAGCTATAGCCATCGCAAAGCCGCTTGGTGCATCTAACGTTTTGATCGACAGTTACCTAGAGCGCTCTTTTGCTCTCTACTTAAAGAGCAACGATCCCCTGGTTTATTGCGTCGACAGAAAAAAAGCCTTGGTATTGGCCCGACAACAAAGCGATAAAGAGCTCCTAGCCAAAACACTGACCCAAAATGCTTTTTGCTATAACAAGGTTACCAATGTTCATCAAGGCATTGCCTTGCTTGATGAAGCTATGCTGCTTATTGAAACTGAAGCCAATACTAATTATAACCGTAAGGCGATGATTTATAACGCAACAGGGTCGCTTTACCGTACGGTCGGTTTACATAAACGTGGCTATAGCAACTTTGAAAAAGCCTATCAAACATGGAGTGAGATAGACGATATTCAAGATATGTTTAACATGCAGCACAATATGATTAGTGAAGCGGTTAAGCTCGGTGACTGGGACAAGGCAAAGCATAATATTGAGCAGCAATTTAAATTAACGGAGTCGGCGCCAGAGTTTATCGACTTTGGTTTTTTTGCCCAGCTTAATGCAGGTCGAGTTGCACTGGCAACACACCAGTATGTCACAGCGATTGAGCACTTAGAAAAAGCGCTATCTTTGCAACAAACCACTCAAGAACAGTACTTTATTAGTAGTGGTTACCTGTTTTTAGCCGAAGCCTATTTGCGAACCGGAGATGTTGAAAGAGCAGCGGCGATGGCGCGTATTTTTAAACAAGACCGTAGTTTCCCTAAAAATATGACCAGTTTGACGCTAAAGGCTAATGCGATTATTGCCTTGGATGAGCAGCATTACTTAACTGCGGTAAACATCTTGCTAGAAGTGATCGATCAAGAGCGGCAAACTAATAATCAGATTATTGATAATGAAGTGATTGATTTAGCCTTAGATCATAACTCTAAAGTCGCTGAATTCGAGAATCTACTGCTAGCGAACAAGCTAGCGATTAATGAGCTGAGTTTAGCGGCGGTGGTCGATAAAGAGCGCATCTATGACTTAAGGTTAAGCATCTTCTTCTTAGTGGCCACAGTCCTTCTGATCGCAATCTTGTTTTTGTGGCAATCACGCAAAGCCTTTAAGCTTAGTGCACAAACCGATTTTCTAACGGGGATTGCTAATCGCGCGCATACCTTTAGCCTTGGGCAGCGTATGGTCGATAAAGCGCTTAAGAAGCAGCGACGTTTAGCGGTGATCATTTTCGATATCGACAACTTCAAATCCATTAATGATCAATACGGCCATCATGTTGGTGATCTCGCCATTCAAGCGGTGGCGAAACGTGGTGCTCGTTGGCTAAGAGAGAGAGACTTAATTGGCCGAATTGGTGGTGAAGAGTTTTTAATTGTCTTGCCAGAGACAAGTCAAGAGGAGGCGATGCAGATCTCCGACCGTTTGCGTGAGGGGATTGCCGCTCAAGCGTATACATTTGACGATGTGACTATTGAGTTGACCGTGAGTATTGGTGTTACGGCGTTAACTGGGCAGCAAAGGTGTTTAACAGAGCTAGTTAATCAGGCGGACAAGGGACTCTATAAGGCCAAATTTTCAGGCAAGAATGCGGTGTACTTTATCCAGAGTTACGCTTAAGTTCGAAACCACTATTCCCCTATCATATTCCACATGTTTCCCCGTGACTGAATGAGTATAAGCCTATTTCACTGTTTTCAAGTGATTAAGTCTGCCAAAACTTGTATTAAGTCATTTGTTTGCTATGTTTTTTATTTAGCGAGAGCTGAATTTTATTCGTGCTAGAGCGCGAGACTATTTCAGTTAGGATGTTCGCTAAACGGATTGATGAATAGATAACCAAGGTTGGAGATCCCATGAAAAAAGCGCTAGCAATATTACCCCTTGCCACATTGGCTTTAACGCCATCGGCTTTCGCTGTTGAAATCTATAAAGATGATAAAAACTCCATAGGAATTGGCGGCTACCTTGATGCACGTATTATCGATACCCAAGGACAGACTCAAGTCGTAAACGGTAGCTCTAGAGTCAATATTGGTTTTACACGTGAGATGTCTGATGACTGGAAGGCTTACGCTAAGCTCGAGTGGGGGGTAAACCCTTTTGGTGATACGAACCTGTCATATAGCAGTGAAAGTTTCTTTGAAACCACCACTGATAACTTTCTTAGCAATCGCTTAGGTTATGTCGGTGTTAGTCATGACAAGCTTGGCTCCCTCGCTATTGGTAAGCAGTGGGGGGCATGGTATGACGTTGTTTATAATACTAACTATGGCTTTGTATGGGATGGTAATGCATCTGGTACATACACTTATCAAGGAGATGGCTCCTTTAATGGTACGGGCCGTGCCGATAAAGCACTGCAGTACCGTAACAGCTTTGGTATGTTTAGTTTTGCGTTGCAGGCACAGTTAAAAGATGACTCCTTCGATGTTATCGAACCGGTAGACCAAGTAGCGGCAATGGTAACGACTCCTGCAACAGTCACTCATGTTGAGTATAACTATACCTACGGTGCAGGCCTGACTCTTGATGCAACCGATAGGCTGACCTTCACTGCTGGTGCCAACTTTGGTGAGTTTAAAGCGAGATCGTCTAATGGTTCGCGACTAACCGAAACTGATTATATTTATGGTGGCGGTGTTACCTGGGGAGCATGGGACGACGACGGGTTTTATGCGGCATTAAATGCCAATCAACAGCAATACCATGATACCGATAATATTGGGCGGATTATCCCGGATGCAACGGGTCTAGAGTCACTTTTCTCCTACCTATTTGAAGATGACTTTAAGGTATTTATCTCGTACAACATCTTAAAGGCGGGTGACGAATATGAAGACGCTTATAACGGTGATATTTTTGAGCGTGAATCACTCGTTGCCGGCGGGCACTATATTTGGCAAAACAGTGTTATTTTCTATCTTGAAGGCCGTAAAGATTTGAGTAACTTTGACAGTACTAATAAAGAGCAAGAAAAGCTGATGGGTAAACCTGAAGATGATGGTGTTGCAATAGGCGTACGCTTTATTCTGTAGTAATAGTTTCAATAACATTAAAGGCTTACCTAGTTGAAATTGAAACTGGGTAAGCCTTTTTTCTACTTCATTTAACCTAATAAGGCTATTTTAAGCGATAGGTCACTTCGACTCTATCTTGGATCACGACCTGCCCTTGCTGGTAAGTTTGAGCTGCATCGAAGCTTGCTGCTTCAGAGTTCATACGTAACATTACCGGTTGAATAGGGCGCTGCTCAAAGTAACTAATCTGCCAAACACCATCGAGTTTTTCCCCAAACCCTTCAGCCAGCATCTTCGCTTTCTGTTGGGCATCTTTTATCGCGGCCATTCTTGCTTGTTCAACATATTGCGTTTCTTTACTCGACTTTAGCGCGATGTTATTGATGCGGTTTATCCCTTGCTCAAGGGCTGAATCAAGGATGCTATTAAGCTTAGCTAAATCCATCACTGTGACCTTGATGCGGCGGCTAGCGCTATAACCGGTAAGCTGATTAGGCTTATCTTTCTCATAGCGGTATTGCGGTTGTAGGCTGATATTGGCGCTTTGCACTCGCTCTTTATTAACGCCAGCTTTTTCTAGGCGTTGTAAAAAGCGAGCCACGGCTTTATCTGATTCTGTTTTGGCTTCCAGTGCGGTCTTTGCCTTAATCACCACTTCAACATTAACTTCTGCCATATCCGCTTTTACGGTGAGCTGGCTTGTGCCTACAGTGTTGAGGCTAGGAAAATCTAGGCCGTCGGCTGCATGAGCGGTACTTATCATGCTAGTTGAAGCAATAAGGCCTGAGATGAGTGCTGCGATAATTGATGATTTCATAATGACTCCAAAAGTAAAAACGGATGAGATTTATCAAGGTTTGTTTATCTTGTTATGTATAAACGTAGTCATTTTTAAAAAGGGTTTTATTTTTTTAACTATTTTTTTAATTATTTTTTAATTAGTTTTTTTTAATGTGGTTTTTCTAGCAGAGCGGTTCTTTAGTTTATCTCGATAGTTTTATGCCGCTTGGTATTAGTTAAAGCTCTCGGTAAATATCACCTGGCTCTTGTTTTTTTGTTTTTCCCAACCAGCAGTTTTTAACTCAGGTTCAGAGAGAAAATCTTCAACATAGCCAATACATAGATAGCCAATAAGCTCACTATTGCTGGGGGCATTGAGTATTGTTTTAATGGCTTCTGGATCGACGATGCTGACCCAACCTACACCAATATTGAGTGAGCGAGCCATTAACCAGAGGTTTTGAATCGCACAAACTACGCTAAATCGCCCCATATCAGGCATGCTGGTCTGTCCCAGCACGGGCTTTGAAACTGGTTGATAAAAAACGGCTAAATTGACCGGGGCTTCCATGATCCCCTCAAGCTTTAAGTTCTGATATTGCTGCTGTTTAGTAGAGCTAAACTGCTTAGCGCCAGCGGCATTTTCTTTAACAAATGATTGATGTACTTGTTGTTTAACGTTATCAGAGCGGATGACTACAAATTGCCAAGGTTGAGAGTAGCCTACTGACGGGGCATTTAAGGCGGCGTTGAGTAGCTTATCCATGGTGTAATTATCAATATCGGTAGCTAGAAAGCGATTACCTCTTACATCGCGCCTTAGTTGAATAATATCGGCAAGTAAAAGGCTGTCATCGGCTGAAAATTGGCGGCTCATAGGGTTATCTGCATGAAATAGTGCTCTCTGCATGAAATCGAGATAATAAAAAGGCGTCGTATATACAAAATATGACGCCTTAGAACTTAACGATATGTTTGCTAAATCAGCTTTATTTTAGTTTAAAACTAATTGACCATCATAGAGATAAAGTAGCCTATAACCGTTGCCGTTACCACACCGATAAAGCCTGGCATGATAAAGCTGTGATTCACTATGTACTTACCAATATGGGTGCTGCCAGTTCTATCAAAGCTGATGGCGGCTAAGTCACTTGGGTAGAACGGGAAGAAAAAGTATGCGTAACAAGCTGGCAGGACACCGATAAGAACAGGTGCGGGAATACCTAATGAGAATCCAAGCGGTAGCATGATGGTCAGCGTTGCAGCTTGGCTTTTAAGAAATACCGAAGCGGTAAACATTGCTATGGCAAATGACCAGGGATGGGCATGAACAATATCGCTAACTGATTCAATCAAATACGCTTTGTGATGACCAATAATGGTGTCACTTAGCCAAGCAATACCGAAGATAATGATCACCGCTGTCATACCCGCGATAAACACATTGCTGTGTACGATTTTCTTCGGATCAATTTTAGTCGCCAGTAATATCACCGCACCAACCGATAGCATCATAAACTGAATTGCTACCGACATCTTGACCCCTTCAGGCAGCAGTTGTTCACTGAATATGGCTAGGGCAATAACCGACAATATACCCAGTAGAAAAATACTTAACCCTTTCTTCGCGGTGCTGTCTGATTTAGCTACATCGTCAGTTTCAACTTCGCTATCAACTAGGCTATTTCTAAATTCTTCATCTTGAAGGCGCGCTTGAAACTCTGGGTCTTTATCCAGATCTTTACCGCGCTTAAGGCTCCAGGCTGATGCGACTAACACACCTATTAAGGTCGACGGAATCGTGACGACGAGTACGTCAACCAAGCTGATATCGAGATTGTTTTCCATCGAGGTGGCAATAACGACCGCTGCCGCTGCTGCAATTGGGCTAGCAGTGATCCCCATCTGCGAGGCTACAGTGGCTATTGCTAGCGGGCGCTCTGGGCGAATGCCTTTTTTATAGGCGATATCATAGATAACCGGCAATAGCGGGTAAACCGAGTGACCCGTACCCACCAATACAGTCAATGAATAAGTGCAAAGAGGGCCAAGAAAGACGATTTGGTTTGGGTGTTTGCGCAGTAGCTTTTCGGCGTAGCGAACCAATAGTTTGAGGCCTCCTGTGGCCTCAAGTGTCGCTGATGCGGCAACGACAGCGAGAATAATCAACATTACATTGATAGGGGGCGAGCCTGGCGCAATGCCAAATGCAAACGCTAATACCGAAACACCTAAACCACCGAGTAAACCAAAGGCCACACCACCGTGGCGGATCCCCACAAAAATTACAGTTAACAACAAGAGCATATGTATGAAAAACATAGCGGGGTTCCTTTAGGATTTTTGCGCAAACAGGCGTATTGACTGAGCGATAATGATAAAGCGTGCCATTGAAGCTCGCTGTTAAGATGGAGTTATACCGTATGTTACCGAATGCTTAAATAGCGCGATGACAGCAAGGTGATAGGGCGCAATCATTTGTCGAA
The DNA here is from genome assembly GCF_052977125.1 of Shewanella sp. 30m-14. Lineage (NCBI taxonomy): Bacteria > Pseudomonadati > Pseudomonadota > Gammaproteobacteria > Alteromonadales > Shewanellaceae > Shewanella > Shewanella sp. 30m-14. Next base: position 21,691 of record NZ_JBRILW010000004.1, read on the forward strand.
GTTTTGGCAAAAACTGTGAAGTTACACATGCCCCCTGTGGCGAGAAATAGTGGCGAGAAATCACGGCACTAATCTGGTGTAAATAGTTTAAATGAGCTATGCCGTGCTAAGGCCGAGTGTGACTCAACAGATTTAAACGCGAGTTAACTGCCAAACTGGCACGCAATTGGGTAGAATGAGGCAGATTTTTCATTCATCAGAGTGACTGGTATGCACGTACATATTTTAGGGATTTGTGGCACTTTCATGGGCGGTCTAGCGTTATTGGCTAGAGCAGAAGGGCACAAAGTCACCGGCAGTGATGCCAATGTTTATCCGCCAATGAGCACGCAACTTGAAGAGCAAGGCATTGAGCTTATCCAAGGCTTCGATCCATCTCAGCTCGGTAGCAGTGAAGATGACGCGCCTGATTTGGTGGTGATTGGTAATGCGATGAGCCGAGGTAACCCTTGTGTTGAAGCGGTATTAAATCGTGGCCTTAAGTACACCTCAGGTCCACAGTTTTTAGCTGAGCATATTTTGCCTCAGCGCTGGGTGCTAGCGGTATCAGGCACTCACGGTAAAACCTCAACCTCAAGCATGCTCGCATGGATTTTGGAAGATTGTGGCTATGAGCCTGGGTTCTTGATTGGCGGCGTACCGCAAAACTTTGGGGTGTCAGCCCGTCTTGGTGGTTCACCTTTCTTTGTGGTAGAAGCTGATGAATACGACAGCGCGTTTTTCGATAAGCGTTCTAAGTTTGTACATTATCAGCCTCGCACCTTAGTGATTAACAACTTAGAGTTTGATCACGCTGATATTTTTGATGATTTAAAAGCGATCCAGCGTCAGTTTAATCACGTAATACGCACCGTGCCGGGCGAAGGCAAAGTTATATGGCCTGCCGATGCGGCGAGCGTGCAACAAGTGATAGATATGGGCTGCTGGAGCGAGCAAGAGACTTATCATCTTGCACAAAGCTCACAGGGTTGGTATGCGGTAAATTTGACCGAAGATGGTCATAAGTTTGAAGTCTTCTTCGATGGTGAATCACAAGGTGTGCTCGATTGGCAATTAATCGGCCAGCACAATATTGAGAATGCCGTTATGGCGATGGCAGCAGCAAGACATGTGGGCGTTAAACCTGAGGCTGCCATTGCTGCATTAACTCAGTTTGCACCGCCTAAGCGTCGTATGGAGCTGCTTGATACGGTTAATGGGATTGAAGTCTATGATGACTTTGCCCATCACCCAACAGCGATTACGACTTCACTTAATGGCATGCGTGCGCGTGTAGGCGACGCTAAAGTCACAGTAATTTTAGAGCCGCGCTCGAACACCATGAAAAGCGGCGTACATAAAGATACCTTGGCTAACTCATTAGCGTTAGCGAGTAATGCTTATCTGTATCAAGCTGGCAATATCGACTGGGATGTGAGTTCTGCAATGCGCTCTGCTTCAATTCCGGTCGAGGTCTTATTCGATATTGATGAGATTGTTGATAAGGTCGCAGCACAAGCGACTAGCACTGATACTATTATTGTAATGAGTAATGGTGGTTTCGGTGGCTTACATCAAAAGCTGCTTACTAAGCTTCGCAGCAAACAGGTAAATAATGAGTCATGACTTCAACATACCGTAAAGCAGAAAAGTCGATCAGCCTGGCGTGGACCGGTGCATCTGGTGCACCTTACGGACTGAGACTGCTCGAGATCTTATTGAAAAGTGATTATCAGGTGTTCTTGATGATCTCTTCTGCCGCTAGGGTAGTATTGGCTACAGAGCAAGGCTTGCAGCTGAGCGCTAATGGCGATAAAGCCAAGATGCAGCTACTGGCGCAGTTTGGTGACGTCGGCGGTGAGCTGATTGTACTTGGCAAAGAGGAGTGGTTTTCGCCGCCTGCATCGGGTTCTGCCGCACCTAAGCAGATGGTTATCTGCCCTTGTAGCACAGGTACGTTAGCGGCCGTTGCCACAGGTATGAGTAATAATTTGCTTGAAAGAGCTGCCGATGTAGTAATTAAAGAGCGTGGTCAATTAATCGTTGTTCCGCGAGAAACTCCGTTTAGTGCCATACACTTAGAGCATATGTTGTCACTTTCAAAGCTCGGTGTGACCATTATGCCCGCGGCGCCAGGCTTTTATCATAATCCCAAATCGGTTGAAGATCTGGTAGACTTCATGGTCGCCCGAATTCTTGACCATTTGGGCGTTAACCATGCACTAACGAATCGTTGGGGTTATGACAAACATAACGTTAGCGACATCGACTACTGAGAGTTTTATGAAACACACCACTGAAGTGATGATCACTGCTGAAGAGATCAATCAAAAATTGGATATTTTGGCTGAGCAGATCAATGCTCATTATGCTGATAGCGACCGTCTATTGATGGTAGGTTTGTTGAAAGGTTCTGTTGTTTTTATGGCAGATCTTTGCAGACGTATTAAAGGTCATGTTGAAATCGATTTTATGTCGGTATCAAGCTACGGTAATGAGATGAGTAGCAGCCGCGACGTAAAAATCCTTAAAGACGTACAGTCTGAAATTCAGGGGCGTGATGTACTGATCGTTGAAGATCTCATTGATTCAGGCAATACCTTGAACAAGGTGCGCGAAATGCTGATGCTACGTGAGCCAAAGAGCCTAGCCCTTTGTACGTTGCTTGATAAGCCTGAACGCCGCGAAGTAGATGTACCAGTTGATTTCATTGGATTTACTATCCCTGACGAGTTTATCGTTGGTTATGGTATCGACTATGCAGAGCAGTACCGTAACCTGCCTTACATCGCTAAAGTTGTCCCGTTAGAGGACTAACTAGGTATCAATTACGTAACAAAATAGGCATTGGAATTAGGCTGTGATTGCATACTGATTTGAGTGCTCATTTTGAGACGTAATTACCTTATCGACTCCCGCAATCGCGGGAGTTTTTATATATCTTTCAAATGGATTGAAATAACCATGGCAAATTCAGAAGCCGCCCTCGTTATCGACTCTCTTAAAAAAACCTACAAAGGCGGAGTAGAAGCGGTTAAAGGGATCAGCTTAACGGTAAATAAAGGTGATTTTTTTGCACTTTTAGGACCCAATGGCGCAGGAAAATCGACCACGATAGGCGTGATTAGCTCACTGGTACAAAAGAGCGCGGGTAAAGTCTCTGTGTTCGAGCACGACATCGATAAAGAGTTAGAACTGGCTAAGCTGTGTATTGGATTAGTGCCGCAAGAGTTCAATTTCAATCAATTTGAGACAGTACTGCAAATCGTGGTTAACCAGGCTGGCTATTACGGCGTAAAACGCGATGTAGCACTGGCTAGAGCCGAAAAATATCTAAGTCAGCTCGATTTGTGGGAAAAGCGCAATAGCGCTGCCCGTGAGCTTTCAGGCGGTATGAAGCGACGCTTAATGATAGCTCGCGCATTGATGCATGAGCCTAAGCTGCTTATCCTCGATGAGCCAACCGCAGGGGTGGATATTGAGTTACGCCGCTCAATGTGGACCTTCCTAACTGAGCTCAACGCCCAGGGCGTGACGATCATTCTTACTACGCATTATTTAGAAGAAGCAGAAATGCTATGTCGTAATATCGGCATTATCGACAAAGGTGTGCTGGTGGAATGCACTAGCATGAAGTCGCTGCTTAGTCGCCTAAATATGGAAACCTTCATTCTCGATTTAAGAGACGATTTGAGCATAGAGCCTCAGCTTGTCGGCGTCGAATGCCGTCTTAGCGATAGCCATACATTGGAAGTTGATGTGGCTAAAGAGCAGGGCTTAAATAGCGTATTTGTGCAACTCAGCGAGTTAGGTATTCAGGTATTATCGATGCGTAACAAGGCGAACCGTCTAGAAGAGCTGTTTGTTGAGTTAGTTGAAAAGGGTAAAAATAGCGGAGATGTGAAATGAATATGAATGCGCTGTATTTCACGGCTTTTAAAAGTATTTTAACCAAAGAGATTAACCGCTTCACCCGTATTTGGGTACAAACGCTAGTACCGCCAGCTATTTCTATGACGCTGTATTTCTTAATTTTCGGTAATCTTGTCGGTAAGCGGATCGGTGATATGGGCGGGGTGTCCTATATGGAGTTTATCGCGCCAGGCCTTATCATGATGGCGGTGATCACCAGTTCATATTCTAATGTGGCCTCATCATTTTTCAGCGCTAAGTTTCAGCGAAACCTGGAAGAGTTAATTGTTGCGCCAGTGCCTCATTATGTGATTATCGCCGGTTATGTCGGCGGCGGTGTTGCCCGTGGCTTATGCGTGGGCGCTATTGTCACCATGGTGGCGATGTTCTTTGTGGATATCACCATTCATCATGCAGGTTTAGTGGTCGTGACTGTGTTGCTGACGTCGATACTGTTTTCCTTGGGCGGCTTAATCAATGCGGTCTTTGCGAAGAGTTACGATGATATCAGTATTGTACCCACCTTCGTTTTAACGCCTTTGACCTACTTAGGCGGCGTGTTTTACTCGTTGTCACTGCTACCAGATTTCTGGCAAGGCGTGTCGGCACTTAATCCTGTTGTGTACATGATCAACGTATTTCGCTATGGCTTCTTGGGATACGCAGATATGAGCATCCCCTTATCTGTAGCTGTGATGGTGGGGTTCTGTGTTGGTTTGTGGAGTGTGGCTTACTACTTGATCTCTCGCGGCATTGGCCTTAGAAGTTGATCAGCGCTGAGCGATTACAGCATCTCAATTGGTATAATAGCAATTGAGATGCTGATTGAAAAAACGCCAACAGTTTTGCTGTTGGCGTTTTTGTTTCTGTTGGTATTAGTATTGATCTTTGTATTGGCTTATTGATGCTCGATAAACGCGATAATCTCAAACAATGACCTTATATCCTTAGCACTGAGTTTACTGGTGCAGCAGTGTCCTGCTTGGCTAGCATGCAGACGTGTCCATTGGATCAGGGTCTCAAAATCGATTTGAGGTGAACACAAATGCAAACATGGCGTGTGATGACTCTTATCTAGCTGATAGCTTTTGCCATCACTATCGATAAAGATGGCGTTGTGAAGCTCAGCGAGCATGCTTGTCTGCTCTGCATAGTCATCTATAGAGTCAAGGTAGAAAAGCTCGTCTTGCTGCTTTTGTTTTAACAAAATAGGCCAATTAAGGGATTGGATATCCATTTGAAAAGTCTCCTTGTCGTCGACTCGGGCGGCCATTAAAAGATGTTGTTTAAATATGTAGGTAAGAGATGATAGCAATCACTGCTTAGTTTGCTGCAGTGGTTTCTTGTTCTATCAATGATTTTCTATCACTAAGCAGGGTAATGGCATCAGCGTTAACTTGCACGAGTTGGTCGAAGTGTAGATTCATTTCTTTGAGTGATGCTACATATTCAGGATCATTAAGTGGTTTCTTCTGCCAATAACGGTCACGTTCAAGTTTTTGCAATTCGCTGGCTCTGAGTATTTCGTAATAGCTGTTTTCTTGGCGTAGGCGATACACTTCGCTATCAAGTAGTTGAAGTAAGCGTTTTTTAGAGATGGTTTTTTTGTTAAGTAAGGCTTGTAGCGGATCTTGCACTTTGGTGCGTTTATCTGAATCGGTTTCAGTGGTGATCCCTAGCTGATACTCGATTTTATGCTGACGGAATTCTTTTGGACACGACTGCTGACTAAAAACGATTTTGTCGTTTTTTATGCACTTAAAAATACTATTGGCCTGTGCAGAAGCAGTAAGAATCAGGCAAATTAAAGTGAAAATTACTCTCGCCATCCGGCTAACTATCCTTATTGACCGTCGATAACAGTACTTAGTCGATATCAGTAAATATATGTTGATTTAGCGTGCAGGTTGTTTTTGATTAACAATAGTACTTAAAAATTAACAACGTGCGTACTATGGCTTAAGTTGACTGAAAACACCAGTTTTTTGACACTAAAAAATTGCACTTTAAAAGTATCGATAACTCCTATATAGCAGGCAGGGATGAGTTATTAACTTGATGATTTTTGGAGCTATTGCTTGATGGTTCTTTAATCTAGTGATTGGTGCTGTAACTGTGGAGAATGGCCATTTTTGGCAAGCTCTGCTGATGTTTGTGCAATAAAAAACGGCTCAAAACTAAGTTGTGAACCGTTAAATTGCACAGCATCAAAATGCTTATGGGCCGATACTTAAATTAGCACTTAAATCTAGCACTTAAACGCAAGTACTGGAACTTAAGCACTGAACGCAAGTACTGCAAGCACAGATAGATAAATGTTAGTTCGCCAAATTGACGACGAGATTGTCAATCAATCGTGTTGAGCCCATATAGGCAGCAACCAGAATGACCAATTCGCTATCATCCGCAGTCGCGCTAGCAAAAGTATTGGCATTTCGTACATCAAGGTAATCGTTTTTAAAGCCTACCTCGGTTAACTCGGCTTGCGCCTGTGCTATAACATCTTTAATTGCTAAGCCAGCAGTGAGCGCCGTGGCCATCTTGTCTAAGCTGCGCTTAATCTGTGATGCCTGAGCTTTTTGCTCCTCGCTTAGGTAACCGTTGCGCGAGCTCATGGCAAGGCCAGAAGCTTCACGTATGGTATCAACGCCGACAACCTCAATCGGCATAGAGAGGTCTTCAACCATAGTGCGGATCACTAATAACTGCTGAAAGTCTTTTTGTCCGAATACCGCAATATCGGGCTGTACTATGTTAAACAGCTTACAGACGATAGTTGCCACACCTCTAAAGTGACCAGGGCGGCTAGCGCCACAAAGCTGCTCTGAAATACTCGGTACTTCAACATAGGTTTGTGCATCCATTCCTTTTGGATAGATGATGGCTGGCGTTGGGGTGAACAGCAGTTCGGCTCCCGCTGCCGTCAATGCGGCTTGGTCGTTGGCCAAGGTTCTTGGGTAGGCATCTAAATCTTCGTTTTGACCAAATTGCATCGGATTGACAAAGATAGAGGCAACGACATGGTCGGCACGGGTTTTAGCTTCTTTGACTAAGGTGATATGGCCTAAGTGCAAGTTACCCATAGTGGGGACAAATGCAACGGTTTCACCTTTTTGACGCCATGCTTTGATTTGCGCACGGATATCTGAAATAGATTGAGTCGTGATCATGGTTTTACTGCTCTAACACTCAATTTGAAAATGCGCTCCCAGTGGATGGACTAGGAGCAGATAATTAGTTAAAGGTATGCTCTTCGCCAGGAAAAGCGCCTTGAGCCACTTCGTCAATATAAGCACGAACAGCTGCGCGGATCTCACCGGTCTGCTTGAGGTAGTTTTTAGAAAAACGGGGAATATAGCCGCTAGAGATCCCAAGTACATCGTGCATAACTAAGATCTGGCCATCGGTGTCTTTACCTGCACCAATACCTATCACCGGAATAGTAAGTGCTTGAGTAATCGCTTTTGCTAACGGTGCTGGAATACATTCTACGACCAACAACTGTGCGCCTGCGGATTCTAAGGCTTTAGCCTCATCAAGAATACGCTGGGCATTATCGGCGTCACGACCCTGTACTTTGAAGCCACCAAAAACATGAACTGATTGCGGCGTTAGTCCTAAATGAGCACAGACTGGAATGCCGCGCTCAGTCAGCATCGCGACACTTTCTAGCAGCCACTTACCGCCCTCAACCTTAACCATGCTAGCGCCAGCTTGCATCAGCGTTGTGGCATTAATCATGGTTTGTTCAGGCGTGGCATAGCTCATAAATGGCATATCAGCGATCAGCAGTGAACGCTCAATACCACGACGTACACAACGAGTATGGTAGGCAATATCGTCAACCGTTACTGGCAGGGTGTCGCTATGTCCTTGTAGTACCATTCCCATTGAATCACCGACTAATAACACGTCAATACCTTCACTATCGAACGCGCTAGCAAAGCTGGCATCATAGGCCGTTAATGCAGTGAATTTCTTACCTTCTTGCTTAAAGGTACGCAGTGTAGAACTTGTAATTTTGGACATAATGGTAATTTTAAAACCCAATTTGTGAGGTTGTTATATGCCAATAAAGGCTCAACTTCAATGATCTCGGTGTCGAATATTTATTTAAACAGATGCTCGCCATACTAGCAGAAATCAACATTGACTGAATGTCTGTTATTTCACAGTTGACGCTTGTGCCAATACTAACTCTGCTTTTAATGACTTATTGATAAGACTCGATAGCGGCGTATTATCTGGCAAGATGAGCTCTGGGGCGATATCGCTCAGAGGTACCAGTACAAAGCTGCGTTCACGCATGCCATAGTGGGGCACCACTAGGCGAGGAATATCGATGTGTTGATCGTCATAGAGTAACAAGTCGAGGTCGAGTGTTCTTGGTCCCCAGCGAAGTGCGCGTAAACGGCCTTGCTGGTTTTCAATATGTTGCAATGCATCGAGGAGTTCAATAGGAGGCAAGCGGGTGTGAAATCCAGCAACAGCATTAACGTAATCAGGCTGCTCGACATCTCCCATAGGGGCTGAGCGATAGTAGGGAGAAATGACAAGAGAGCCCGGACTTGCCAAACTCAATAATGCTTCACAAGCACTATTGAGCTGGCTAATCGGATCGGCTAAGTTTGCGCCTAATGCAATATATACTTGAGCCATTATTCTGCAGAATTTGGCGCCGGTTTTGTACCAGGCTTGCGGCGTCGGCGTTGATTAGAATTACGGTTACGGCCGCCTTTATTGGCTGAGCGAGCAATCACATTGCGCTGATCTTCATTGCCTTCGACAAAGCTCTTCCACCAAGCAGCATTTTTAGCGGTAAGGCCGCCTTCAGCATTGCCACGTAGCAAGAGTAGATCGTAAGCGGCCCTAAACTTAGGGTGCTCCATAAATCGATAAGCTTTGGTGCCCTTGTTACGCTCGAATCTAAGTTGTAACTGCCAAATGTCTTTGGCTACAGTGCTAAAGCGGCGCGGAATACTAATCGAGCGGCATTGCTGCTCCATAATATCACCCATAGCTGCAGTGTATGCATCATAGGTTGATAGGCCACTTTCTACTGCAATATCATCGGCACGCTGGCTCAATGGATACCAAAGCAGTGCTGCATAGAAAAATGCTGGGGTAACCGGTTTATCCTGGGCGACCCGCTCATCAGTACTTTGCATCATCTCTTGCATTAACTTAGCGGTTTCACCGTTTGGATATTCTTTTAGCAGTGTTTCTACTAATGGGAATAACGGTTCGAAAAGGCCAAATTCACGCATCATATTAAAGTTTTGCAGCGCTTTTCCGGCGAAAAACATCTTCAGTACTTCTTCATACATGCGGGCAGCTGGAATATCTTTAAGCAAACCCGCTAAACCTTTAATCGGTTCTGCGGCTTTCGCTTCAATAGTCATATCCAGTTTAGTGGCGAAACGCACTGCACGTAGCATACGCACAGGGTCTTCACGATAGCGCGTCTCAGGATCGCCAATTAAGCGAATAGTACGAGACTCTAAATCTTGTAATCCACCGCCGTAGCTGTGAATAGAGAAATCGCTGATATCGTAATACAGGGCGTTGACGGTAAAATCACGACGCTCGGCATCTTCATCAATACTGCCATAGACATTGTCGCGTAATAGACGACCCGACTCATTAGTCTTTGAGATTTTTTCACCGCTATCAACGTGATGGCCACGTAAGGTCGCAACTTCAATGACATCGCGTCCAAAAACGATATGCGCGAGACGGAAGCGACGGCCAACTAGTCGGCAGTTACGGAATAAGCGTTTAATTTCTTCAGGGGTGGCATTGGTAACAACGTCGAAGTCTTTTGGTTGCAAGCCCAATAAAATATCGCGTACACCACCGCCTACCAAGTAAGCTTTAAAGCCTGACTTGTGCAGTCTATAGAGTACTTTGATCGCATTGTCACTGATCTGTTTGCGAGAAATAGCGTGCGCATTTCTAGACACGACCTCTAAACTAAGACCTGTCTGTGTGTGTTCTTCAGCTTTTGGACTATCTTCAAATAGCTGTTTACAGAATTGGCTAATACGGCGAAAAATGGGACACCTCTGATTTGGATCTTAATTTGGGTAAAAACAAGTGCGCTATGATAACTCAATTAAAGCTTAATGAGTATACGATTGATCTCACGTATCAAGCAGTATTTCCGATTGTTTTGGCACCTTGGCCAAATCAAACTGACTCACGGCCTGTTCAATCATCTTACTTACGTGAGACTCCATAGTCACCGGACGTTGGCCTAGAAAAGCTAAGGCCGCGTTAATACTGGCTTGCGGGTGTAAATTATCGATCGCAGCCGCATGATTTTGCTTAGACAGTTTTCTGCCTTTTTCTGCACAGGCTAACGGCAAGTGTAGCCATTTGGGCACCGGTGTTTTTAGGATCTGATATAAGCTTTCTTGACGACAAGTCGGCTCCAGCAGATCACATCCTCTTACCACCTCAGTAATTTGCTGATGAATATCATCGAGCACGACTGCGAGCTGATAAGCATATAATCCATCGCTACGCTTGATAATAAAGTCTTCACTAGCAAAGCCTTTATCAACTGACACTCGCCCCATATGCTGGTCGACAAAATGCTCGATTGCGTACGGATTACGTACTCGAATCGCGCCTTGTGTCAGAGGCTGTAATAACGTGCCACATCGGCTGTCGTAACTACCGCCCATGCTTTGGATCTGTTTGCGTGTGCATTGACAGTAATAAGCTTGATTATCAGCAAGTAACTGCTCAATTTTAGCTTGGTATGCATCAAGGCGTTGACTCTGATAGAGCACGCTGTCATCCCACTCTAAGCCATAGGCTTCAAGGGTTTTCAAAATAGCACTGCTTGCGCCTAAGATTTCACGTGGTGGGTCGATATCTTCGATACGAACCAGCCATTTTCCGCCTTGCGAGCGGGCACGCAAAAAACTGCCGAGGGCAGCGATTAATGAACCAAAATGAAGAGGACCAGATGGGGACGGCGCAAAACGGCCTATATAGGGAGTCGTATTAATCATGTGCTGATAATAAAACGAAAGAGCGGAGCCTAAGCTCCGCACTTCAGACAGAAATTAACCTGCCATTTGCTTTTCTTTGATTTCAGCAAGCGTTTTACAGTCGATACACTGATCGGCTGTTGGACGAGCTTCTAATCGACGAATACCGATTTCGATACCGCAAGATTCACAGAAGCCAAAATCATCTTCTTCAATCTTTTGCATTGTCTTTTCGATCTTCTTAATAAGCTTACGCTCTCTATCTCGAGCACGTAATTCTAAGCTGAACTCTTCTTCCTGAGCTGCACGGTCGACAGGGTCTGGGAAATTCGCAGCTTCGTCTTGCATGTGATTAAGAGTGCGATCGACTTCTTCACGCAATTGGTTACGCCATGCTTCAAGAATCTTCTTAAAGTGACCCAATTGAGCCTCGTTCATGTACTCCTCACCTGGTTTTTCCTGGTAAGGATCTACACCTGCGATAGCGAGCACGCCAAGTTTTCTAGTGCCTTGAGGCATAACGCATCTCCTGTTAATCATTTGCGTTGTAGGGCGTCATTTAATAACGGCCGCTATCTATACCAGAAAGCTTTATACTAGGCAAATAATTTGTGTTAATCGGGGTCTATTCTTTGACTATGTCCGCTATTACGGACAATTTCAACCCTATCTTTTGAATTAAAGCCTAACTGGACAGGATTTAACCAAACGTGTCTCTATAGGCGATGAGTCGGCTTTATAGGCGATTATCTCTACACCTTTTACATGAGCCTCGCTAAGTAGTGCGGCATAATCTGGGTCAATATGCGCCGCAGCTTGCACACTATTTATACCCGAATGCTGAACAACAAATAGTAATACGGCTCGTTGACCTTGCTGGACCATTTCCATCAGTTCTCGCAAGTGTTTTTGCCCACGTGTAGTGACAGCATCTGGAAAGTAACCTTGCCCCTCTTCTAATAAAGTACAACTTTTGACTTCTATATAGCAGTTAGCTTTATCAGCATCTTCGAGCAGAATATCGATACGACTATTTTCGCTACCATATTTTACTTCTCGGCGTAGTGAGCCATAACCTTGCAGTTCGCTGATAACGCCGTTGTTAATCGCTTCTTCTGCGAGAGCATTAGCGCGGCCAGTGTTAATGCCAATCATATGGCCTTCAGGTGTTTCGGCTAGCTCCCAAGTACGGCTATATTTTCGCTTAGGATTGTCAGACACGGAGAACCACACCTTTTCACCTACAAATAAACAGTTTCTCATCGAGCCAGTGTTGGGGCAGTGAATTGTCACCTCTTCACCGTTATCAAGGGTAATGTCGGTTAGAAAGCGTTTGTAACGTTGGATGAGTACGCCACTTTCGAAGCTAGGGATAAATTGCATAAGGCTTCTTTATATGAATGATTTTGCGATAGGTTAACAGAGTTTTGGTTAAAGTTGGCGGTGGATGGCGAAGGCTTTGTATCAGTGGTTTTGTAGCTGTGGTTCTACAGCAGTCATTTTGTATTAAGGGCTTTAACCTGTCTTTAAATAGTTCCACTACTATAGCTGCGCAGTTTGAAGCGCTGCCTTTAGAAATAGATAAGGATCCAGTAGACTGCTTGCACTAAAAATAGGCTGGTTGTCGAAAACTCAGGCTACATAGCTACAGTCTTGGCAACATAGATTCATATAAAGGACCTAGAATGATAGATTTAATGAAAGTCACCCTAACTCACGAAGCTGCTGCAGCCCATTGGGGCAGAGCAGATGTTACCTTTCAAGGCGACGTTGCCTGTATTCATTTGATTGAGGGCGACGCCCTGCTTCATGTTCAGCAAGCCGCACGCAAACTCGAACTGCAAGGGGTCACTCAAGTGGCACTGACAGGCGCTCTATGGACGTTAGATCTGCAGTGGGCATTTGCCCAAGGCTTTGCTACCGCAATGACAACACCTGTTATTCACTGGACTGGCGATGATGCCACTCAGGCATTGCTGACTAGTCGCCTAGAAAGCGCCACTTTTGCGCGTCAGTTGATCAACGAAACACCTGAAAATCTCTCTCCCGTTGTTCTGGCAACGCAGGCGGCAAAGTGGCTCAGTGCTATCGGTGGCGACAAGGTGAGCTATCGCATTATTGAAGGCGAAGAGCTATTAGAGAAAAAGTGGATTGGTATTCATGCTGTAGGTCGCGGCAGTGATCGTCCGCCAGCATTACTAGAGTTAGACTTCAACCCATTAACTGATGACGCGCCAGTCTCTGTTGCACTAGTGGGTAAAGGCATCACCTTTGACTCAGGCGGTTATAGCATTAAAGGCTCAGAAGGCATGCTGGGTATGAAATGTGACATGGGCGGCGCGGCAACGGTGACCGCAGCCTTAGGTCTTGCGATGAAATCTGGCCTTAATAAGCGCGTTAAGCTGTTTTTATGCTGCGCGGAAAACTTGATTAGTGGCCATGCTTATAAGCTAGGTGACATTTTAAAATACAAAAATGGCGTAACAGTTGAAGTGGTGAATACCGATGCTGAAGGTCGTCTAGTGTTAGCTGATGGTTTACAAGCTGCATCAGAAACCGGTGCGCCACTGATTATTGATGCTGCGACACTGACAGGCGCTGCTGTGATGGCGGTTGGCACTAACTATAATGCGATTTTCTCGCCAAAGGCTGAAGTGCTGGCGCTTGCACAGCAAAAGGCACTGGCTGTGGGTGAGCGTGTTTGGCCATTGCCACTGGATCCTTGGCATAAAGACAATTGCCCAAGCCCATACGCAGACACGGCAAACAGTCGCCCGATGAAAGGCGGCGGAGCAGGCGGTGCATCAAATGCAGCGGGGTTCCTATGGCGCTTTGTTTCGCCACAAGCTAATTGGTTGCACATTGATTTAGCCTCGGCGTTTTCTGATGCGGGTGATCACCTTTGGTCTCCGGGCGCGACGACCCATGGGGTGTTGACTATCGCGGGTTTACTTGAAGACTAATTTGTAAGGCTGTGATCATTGCTAAAATGAGTCGTTTAAATGTGCCATTAAGATGATTGATTAAGATTTAACGATTTTTAAGACTACAACGACTTACCATTCAAGGCCTCGCAATAGCGGGGCTTTCTTTTTGTGGTGGCAGTTGGTGGTTAGCGGTTAATAATCAACCACTAATACCAAAGGCCTAGCAATCAGTCTTTGCCAAATCTTGTGTTATGTTGCAGTATTGTTGCTTAACTACCATTGCAACAAAACATAGGCTCTTCTCCCAATGATGCTGAGTTTTAGTGAGTTCTCCATAGACAGTGAAGCATTAGAACTGTATATCGATGGCAATGGTGTGGCTATCGATGAACGAAATATCACTCTGTTGCTTACCTTGGCGCAGGCCTACCCTGAACACTGCAGTAAACAAGACTGTTTAAGCTTGATCTGGCCAGACACGGTCGTCTCAGATATGTCTTTATCTAAGCTTGTGTCCGATACTCGAAAACTCTTTAGCCAAGCTGGCTACCAAGGCCCACTCATTCATACGGTTCATGGTCGCGGTTATCGCTTAGAGCAGGTGCTGGGCAAGCAGCTCATGGCTCAGGCTGAGCTAAAGAAGGCTGAGCTAGAACAGGCTGAGCTAGAGCAGGTTGAGTTAAAGCAGGCAGAGTTAGCACAGCAAAGCCAGCAACAAGCATTGTTGCACAAGCAGCGCGCTAATAAAGCAGAGCAAAAGGGAACGGTTGAACGTGCAGAAGATAAGCCGCAGCCTGCAGCTTCACATCCGCAGCGTAAGGCCGGTTTGAACTGGCTGCCAGTTTGGTGGGAGAACGTTGCTAAGCTTGTCATTGCATTTTTGTTGCTACTCGGTCTGATATTGCAGTTTTGGCATGTTAGTCGTCCAAGTCACGAGCATGGTAACAGTGTAACCCTTGAGCATAATGAACCCGTAAAGCAACTGGTTTACAGTGAACAACATGGTTCGATAGGGCGAGTGCTGTGGGTTGATGACCATCCCGAAAATAATTTGCTAGAAAAAGCTTTTTTTGAGCAAAAGGGGATCGGTGTTTATAACACTGTGACTTCGGAAGAAGCCTTAATGCTGTTATCTATGTATAGCTATCAAGCGGTGATCTCTGACATGGGCCGCCACGGAGACTCATTAGCTGGGCTCAAGTTATTACAATCGATTAGGGCGAGTGGTAATAAGACTCCATTTTATCTATACACCTATGTCGAGTCGGCGGGGGTTGTGGATGCGATTTATAAAAGCGGCGGGCAGGCCGTCGTGCTCGACTCTGAATCGTTATATAACTTGGTGCTTGCTCATTTTGAGCCTGAAAAGCGATAGGGTTGGAATGAATTCAACACTTTTCAGATTATTTCAAAGTTTGTAAGTGGGTCATTAAGGGAGTCTATGGTACCAATAGAGACAGCAAACAATCAGCAAGCGACGACAAGTTATCGTTTGTCTGCAGGCAGAGTGGCCCACAATTTTTTATGAATGAATTGAGTTGGTAACGAATTTTAGGGCTCTAACTGCTCACTATTTATCTTAGCTTGTTTAGCTTCATTTGATGATTATCAATGGTTAGACACTAAAGCTTCTTCGATTAGCCACCTAAACCAGGTGGCATTTTTTTGTCTGCTTTTTGTCAGATTTGTTAATCTGGCTAAGACGCTTAATCGATAAATCCATCATGAATAAATAGATGCTTAGTTTGATTAAAGTTGCTCTCACTGCAATTAACAAAGTCGATAGCGTATTGAGCATTGTCTAATCTAAACTTGGCGATTTTGGCAATTTCATACTCATTCATCACGATATTCATCGCTTCTTGAGTCCACTCGGCTTCACCTGTACCAATTTTCACTTCTGGTGGATCGTAGTGAGTTACCATCCAGTTTTGTAGTGCTTCGGCATCGATCTCACCTAGCTTCCAAGAAGTGAGTAGAGCAAGCAGTTGCGCTTTGGTTATTTCGGTGTTTTCCATCGTTATCTCATTAGCAAGAACTTAATACTGCATAGGGTAGCTCAGATTGAATCGATGACAAAGGCTTAAGCTAAATCCCAGTGCTGGAGTGTTGGATATTCGACCCCATTGGTGCCGGGGTAGGATTCAAACAAATGCAATTGTAACGGTTGTAAGCAGATGGGGTGATAAACGACTGTTCTTGCTTCACCTTTAGCCTTGCGCGCAAGAGTAATGTGGGGGTTATAACTGTGCTCACTACAATGTAAGCCAAGCTTTGCGGCAATGAGCTGCGCATCTTGGGCGAATTGGCGCAAGCCGTTGTCGCTCGCATCCCCTTTGAGGCAGATAATTTTGGGCTTACTCCAATGGCTCAGGGTATCGAGCGTGACGCTAAACGTAGGTTTACTCATTTTATCGACACTATCGATAAGTGCTTGCAGTTGACTTGGGGTGGCAGCGCCTAAAAAGGCGAGCGTCATATGCAGGTTAGCACTCGGAACTAATCTCACCGTATCGACAAGTTGAGCTTGGACCGCCGTTATCTGCTCAGTTTGCGCGGCATTGAGGCTAAAGCCTAAGAATACACGTTTAGTTGTCGCTGGCATTTAAGGTTCTCAAAGTTTAGGTATTAAAGCCGATGATACGTTTAGCCCTAGGTGGCTTTTAGAGTACACTAGCGAGCATGGGTTTCATTTCATTCATGCAGATTAACGGGCATTTTTCCCGAATCACTCATGGCATGAACTTATTATAACGGTATAAAAGACCTTCTCGTGACCTCATTACCAATACATGCACTGCTACAACCATTGCGTGACGCTTTTAAGTGTCAGCAGCAGGTGATCCTCGAAGCTCCTACTGGCGCTGGTAAATCAACAGCTCTGCCACTTGATATGCTCGATTGGCCAGAAATAAGCGGTAAAATTTTAATGCTAGAGCCTCGGCGGGTAGCTGCACGTAATGTTGCGCAGTTTATTGCCAAGCAGCGGGGAGGTGAATTAGGCAAAGAGGTGGGCTACCGAGTCAAAGGTGACTCGCGGGTCAGTGCTAATACCCGTTTAGAAATCGTTACCGAAGGTATTCTTACTCGTATGATCCAGCAAGATCCCGAGTTAACGGGTATTGATATGGTGATTTTTGATGAGATCCACGAAAGGCATCTCACCACAGATCTTGGCTTGGCGCTGGCGCTAGAGATCCAAGCGAGCTTTCGAGAGGACTTAAAAATCCTCGCCATGTCAGCGACGCTGTCTGGCTTGCCGCTTGCCAAGCTGATGCCTGAGGCCATAATGCTTAACAGTGAAGGACGCAGCTTTCCTGTTGAGCATAGTTATAGCAGTGTTCCGAGTCAGGGTCACTGGCTGGACCATATGGCGAAGGTGATCATCAATAGCCTTAATGAGCATTCACAAGGATCGTTGTTGGCATTTTTACCTGGTCAGGGTGAGATTAATCGCTTACACACCATGCTGAGCGCACGTTTAGACCCTAAAACGATCATTATCTGTCCGCTATATGGCAGCCTTAGTGCTAAGGCGCAAGATCTGGCGATTGCCCCAGCGCCAAGCGGGATGCGAAAAGTGGTACTTGCCACTAACGTGGCAGAGTCGAGTCTGACTATTGAGGGGATCACTCAGGTCATCGATTCCGGTTATAAACGCCAGGCGCGTTTTAACCCCAAAACCGGTGTCACTCGGTTATCACTAAAGCGCATCAGTCAGGCCTCGGCAGCACAGCGTGCGGGCCGAGCTGGGCGTCTTATGGCAGGCTTTTGTACTCGATTATGGAGCCAAGAGGAGCATGGGCGGTTATTAAAAGCCGATGAGCCAGAGATTGTTCATAGCGATCTGCTGTCAATGGTACTCGACGGTGCCTATTGGGGCGTTAAATCCTTAGGTGAGCTGCCAATGCTCACCCCACCATCGGTGGCAAATGAAAATGTAAGTTGGCACTTACTTCAAATTATGGGCATGGTGAATGACTCACACTCAATTACCAGCCACGGCCGCGCCGCGCACCAACTTGGTTGTAATCCAAGATTGGCGCACATGTTATTGCTTGCCAAGCAGCAAGCTGGGCAACAGCAAGATATTAATCTCGCGGTACTCGCCTGCATTTTGGCGGCAACCTTGGAGTCACGTAGTCGTAGTAGGCAAGGTGCAGATATTAGCCGTTATCTTAATGAAGCGATTCAGGGTGAGACACGCCAGCAGATCCGTAATTGGGTCAGTAGCTTAAATCTTGGCGCATTAGGTAACATTGATCTGAACGAGGCGGTGCGCCATGCCAGCAATGATGATATCGCCATGCTGCTGGCTTTTGCCTTTCCAGACAGAATTGCCAAGGCCCGTGGGGTCAGTGGATATCAATTGGCGAACGGTAGTGGTGTTGAACTGGCGAGTGAAGATGCGCTAGCAGGGGCAAGTTGGTTAGTGGTTGCAGATCTGCAAGAAACTGAAGGTCGCAGCCAAGGTAAGGTATATTTAGCGGCATCGCTCAATGAGCAATTGTTTGATACCCAGTTAGCCAGCTTGGTTGAAAGCGTAGAGTATTGCGGCTGGGATGAGGTAAAAGGGCGTTTCTATGCTGAAAAACAGTGTAAAGTTGGCCAAATATTATTAACCAAAGAGGCGATTAAAGTCGTCGATAAGCGGTTAATAAAGGGCGCCCTTTTAGAGCAGATAAGATTAAAGGGATTGGCATTAGTTAATTTCAACAGCAAATGTCAGCAATTGCAAAATCGTGTCGCCTTAGCGACGCAGTACTGCCCAGAACATGCTTGGCCAGCATTAGATAATGACTCATTGCTAAATGAGCTTGATGACTGGCTAGCCCCTTACTTAGATGACGTGCGCAGTTTGGCACAATTACAGCAAATAGATTGTTATACTCTGCTGCTTAATTTATTACCTTGGGAGTTGCAGCAGCAACTTGAGGCGTTACTTCCAAGAAGCTGGCCAATGGCGACAGGGACGCAAGTTCGCATCGATTATGATGCTAACGGCCGCGCATTGTTGAGCGTAAGGCTACAAGAAGCATTGGGTATGCCACAAAGCCCAATACTTGCACAGGGCAAACTCATTGTGACGATGGAGTTGTTGTCCCCTGCACATAGGCCGTTAGCGTTAACCGCTGACCTTGCGAGTTTTTGGCAAGGGCCCTATGAGCATGTTAAGAAAGAGATGAAGGGAAGGTATCCGAAGCATTTATGGCCCGATGATCCCGCCAATACCCAACCGACCAAATTTACTAAAAAGAAGACGTTTAGCTCGCAATAAGCTTGAGCACGTCGCGGACCGATAATGACAGATAAAGCTACACCTAAAACAGGCGCTAAAAGAGCGCCGGCGAAGAAGAAAACCGTCGCGAAAAAACCGCGAGCAACAAGAAAGCCCACTCAAAAGAAAACGAGTCGTGGTTGGGGGCAAAAAATCTGGTCCATCAGCTGGAAGCTGGGCCTTGTCTTAGCCGTGATCATCGCATCTTATGCTATCTATCTTGACCAAATTATTGCCCGTAAGTTTGAAGGGCAAAAATGGCATCTGCCAGCCCAGGTCTTTAGTCGCTCGATGGCGCTGTATCCTGGCGCTGCAGTGAGCCATGACCAATTGATGTCAGAGCTTAAATTGCTTGGCTATCGTAAGGTGGCTAATCCGCGTCAGGTCGGCGAGTTTTCAGCATCCAAGACTAAAATCGATCTATGGCGTCGACCATTTTTGCATCCTCAAGGCGAGCAAGCTGAGCAGAGGGTGATGATTACCTTCGACAGTAATGGTGTGGGATCTGTAGCGCGCAATAGCGATCAACGTCAATTGGCCGTATTCCATCTAGAGCCTGTGCTGCTCGACAGAATTATCACTGGTGATGGTGAAGATAGACTGTTTGTGGCGACCGATAAGATCCCTCAACCTATTGTTAACGCACTTATCTTAGTTGAAGACCGCAGTTTCTATGAGCATCACGGCGTTAATCCGTTCGCCATATTACGTGCTGCTATGGTGAATATCAGCGCAGGGCGCACAGTACAAGGTGGTTCTACCTTGACTCAGCAGCTGGCAAAGAACTTCTTCCTATCGAGTGAACGCTCACTGAGTCGAAAGCTGCGCGAAGCGCTGATGGCGATCATTATCGATTTTCGTTATGAAAAAGGTGAGATTTTAGAAGCCTACCTCAATGAAGTGTATATGGGCCAAGATAAAGCCCGTGGCGTGCACGGTATGGGCTTAGCTTCGCAGTTTTACTTTGGTCGCCCAATTGCAGAATTGACGGTACCGCAGCAGGCATTTTTGGTGGCGGTGATTAAAGGGCCATCTTATTACAATCCGTGGCGCTACCCTGAGCGTGCGCAGGAGCGACGTGACTTAGTATTGCGTTTGCTAATGGAAGCTGGTGACTTGAATGTGAGCCAGTATCAAGCGGCGGTAGAGTCGCCTTTGGGGCTTCGATTAGCCAACAAGTCAGTGCACCAGAAACTGCCTGCGTTCTTTTCTGTGGTGAAGCATGAACTTGCTAGCCGCTATGGTGACGCTTTACTGCAAGAGTCAGGGATAAAAGTCTACACCACGCTAGATCCAATGGCGCAAGAGGCGGCAGAAAAGGCGGTCGAACACACCTTAAAGCAGCTGGGTAAAAATGATAAAAGTCTGCAAGTGGGTATGGTTCTGACCGATAAGTATTCGGCAGGTATTGCTGCGATGGTGGGCGATAAAGTGCCAAGCTATAAAGGCTTTAACCGTGCGGTAGAAATTCGCAGGCCTATAGGTTCATTGATCAAGCCATTTGTGTACGCCACAGCGTTGAATGATGGTAAGCAATATAACTTGATGACGCCTTTAAAAGATCAGCCCATTACGCTGAAAAATGGCCAAGGCAAGACCTGGTCGCCGCAAAACGTTGATAAAAAGTTTCGAGATCAAGTGCCTTTACTGACAGCATTTAAGAACTCGATGAACGTGCCGACGGTTAACCTTGGCATGGCGATAGGCGTGAGTAGTGTAGCAACCACGCTAGATAAAGCAGGCTGGAAAGATACGATCCCTGAGTATCCTTCTATGCTACTTGGCGCAGTCAATGGCTCACCATTAATGGTTGCGCAGGTGTTCCAAACTATTGCCGATGATGGTCGTTACCGCCACTTAAATTCGGTGACTACGGTATTGAATGCCCAAAACCAGCCGCTGGCAGCCTCTAGGCCGCAAGCGGTGCAAAGTATTCCTGCAGCCAGTAACTACTTAGTTAAATATGCCATGACTCAAGTGGTTGAGTCAGGTACGGCTAGACGTTTGGGTAATGCATTCCCTTATGTGACGCTAGCGGGTAAGACTGGCACCAGTAACGACTCGCGCGATTCCTGGTTTGCCGGCTTCGATGAGCGCAATGTCGCCGCCATTTGGGTTGGCCGAGATGATAACGGCAAAACCGGACTCTATGGCAGTAGCGGCGCTATGGCGGTTTATCAGGCATTTCTTAATCATCGTGCGCCATTAAGCTTACGTATGGCGCCAGTTGATGGGGTTGTGCAGGGCTACTTTGAGCGTGACACTGGTAAAGCGCAAGAGCCACAATGCGCCAATGTGGTAAAGGTGCCAGCACTTAGAGACAGCTATCAACCTGCGGCCAATTGCGGTGAACCGCTGCCTTGGTGGAAGAAACTGATAGGTGGATAACTGATTAGATGAATAACTAATACGTAGGTGACTAATAGGTCAAGCGCTAAGGTATTAGCTAATAAAGTGAAGATGGCCAGTGATGCTTTGTATCTCTGGCCATTTTTGTTTGTAGAATCGAGTAATACTAGCCTGCTAGCGTTTGCACACGACGAGCCCTTAGTAGATAAATCAAGGGAATAATGGCTAGAGCCACCAGGAAAGCGGCCCAGTTGCCATTTTGAACGACACCATATTTTGCCGCAACGATACTGCCCAGCAAAGCGCCGCCACCAATGCCAACATTGAATAGACCAGAATAGATAGCCATAGCCACATCGGTAGCATCTGGCGCGAGCTTGAGCGCCTTTGATTGTAAAGATAGGCACATCAACATCATGCCCGTACCCCATAAAATACACAGTGGCAGCAATAACCAGATCTGACTCGCAATGAAAGGTAATATTGCCATGCAAGTACCGAGCGATACTATCGCTAAGGTAAGCAGTTGTTGAGCATGACGTGCTTGATAGCGACTAAAAAGCGCACTTCCAATTAATCCTGCCGCACCGAATATCAACAAAATCATAGTGGTGATATTGGCCGAATAGCCAAAATGCTCTTGCAGTAATGGTTCAAGATAAGTGTAAACGCTGTAGTGTGCAGTAACGAGTGTCATGGTTAACAGATACAGCCAGAGTAGCGCTTTATTACGAGCCAAGCTTGGTAGGCTTCTCCAGCTACCGCCATGGGTTGCGGGTAAGTTTGGTAGACCGCGCCACAGTAGTAACATCATGCCTAGAGTGAGTAAGCCAATTAAGGCGAAAATACTACGCCAACCGATTAATTGGCCTATTACTCGTCCCAGTGGAATACCAAGTACTAGCGCCAATACGCAGCCAGTGGCGAAGATACTTAACGCTTTTGCGCCTTGTCCTTCAGGGGCTAAACGTACCACTAGCGCCGGAGCGATAGCCCAGAAGAGTGCGTGAGTTAAGGCGATGCCGATGCGGCCAGATAGTAAGATGTCGTAGCTTGGCGCCCAGACGCAGATCCCATGGCTAATGATAAAGATAGACATTAATCCAAGCAGCAGCTTTTTACGCTCAAAGCGTGCAAACAGCAGCACCGCAGGCAGTGATGCCAGCGCAACGACGGCGGCATACACTGTGAGCATCGGGCCGATAGCAACCGCGCTCATATTAAAGCTTTGGCCAAGGGCTGATAATAGGCCTACAGGAACAAATTCAGTAGAGACAAAAACGAAGGCCGTTAGTGCCAGTAGCCACACTGGAGCCCAAGCGAGGAGGCGCTGTTTCATCGGGTCTGGTTTCATCGGGTCTAAATCAAAATTGAAAGGGCGGCAAGTCTACGCCCAAATCGGATTTTTGGCGAGAGGGTTAGCGATGGTGTGAGATATAAAATGTTTAACTTGTGAGCAGTGAGACAGTTTGACTTAACGCATATTATTTGGATTATTTAGGACCTAGGACCTAGGACCTAGGACCTAAAAGCTAAAAGCCTAGAGCCTAGAGCCTAGAGCCTAGAGCACTCGTAAACTCGCTGCGAGGACGCTTTGCTGTTAGAGCGGACTGCGTCCTGCTATACAGGCAAGAGCCTGCATTGTGTTTTCAATGTAGGTTGGGCTTTAGCCCATCACGGATGAGGATTAACTAAAGGGGAAATGACGGCATAAATGCCGAGCTACTATAAAGAAGGCTCTAGGATCCAGAACCTGCTTTTCCTAGAACCTTATTTTAATACCTCTTCAATAAAAAATAGCGTTCGGGGCTTTTCGCGGTGCTAGGTACAGTGCCAATAATTTCAAAGCCGAGTTTTTGATAAAAGACCGGAGCCTGAAAAGAAAGGGTATCGAGTTGCGCCATAGTGCAACCGCGCTTTTTGGATTCAGTCTCGGCTTGCAGCATAAGCTTGCGGCCAAGTCCTGTGCCTCGCGCTGCTTTATCGACCCACACCACGTTAATTAGAAAGTTGTCGTAAATAGTACGTCCGGCAACACCACCAATAAGTTTGCCGCTGCCACTACTATCACTAGAGTCATGGGCAACCACCGAAAGAGCTTTGGAGGTTTCAGGCCCCATATGGGCAAAGTTGTGTTGCCTGACGCCATCAACCAAAGCATCAAATACGGACTGAGATTCGCCATGGATCACATCTATTTTAACTTTCATTTCAACTTCCAAGTTGCGTTACTATTTTAGTGTTATTACTTTAGTTTTCCGTCTCAGCTTAAACCATCTTAGCTTTGTGCTATTCCGTCTCAGCCCTTCCTATAACCTGCTTTCTCTAAGACCTAGAATCTAGAACGCTTCGCGGCTAGAGCGGACTTCGTCCTGCTATACAGTCAAAGATGTGTATGGTGTTTCTGATGTAGGTTGGGCTTTAGCCCATCAGCCTTGCCGTTAAACATACCTGGATTGACGGCATAAATGCCGACCTACATTACAAAGAAGGACCTAGGGCCTAGGACCTTTCCTTGTTCTAGGCGGTTTTTGCTGTAACCAGATATAGCATCCTGTAAACGCCATAATCAATAAACTTAATGCCACTAGATCCATCAGCCAAGGGCCGAGAGAACCGAAGAATCGACCGCTGTGCATATCGAGTAATACCCGCTCCCACGTTAACCGACTCGATCTAATTTGCTCTGCAACCTTGATTGTTTCTGCGTTATCTATAGGGCTAACCCAATTAATAACAGCCGAAGGCGCTACCGCAGTCCATTCGATAATATCGTTATCGGCCTTATACTGGCCACTTGTTGTTTGTAGCCACCACGCTTCGCTGTATCCAATTGCCTGAATATGATCAGGTAACCCCGTGGCTGAGCTTTGGGTTTCAAGTAATACGCCTTGAGGGGAGAGTAAATACAGGTGTTGGCTATCGATGGCGACAATCATCTCTTGGTTGACGGCGACGGCCAAAACCTCACTGCCCGCTTCTAATATTAACTTATCGTTTAACCAAACCTCATTGTCAGAGCTGGCGAGGTGATAAGGGCTGAGTTGGTATATGGCAACGTCAGTGGGTGGTTTTATCCCATAGTAATCGAGTAACCAGGTCTGCTTAACATGTGCGGTATCGAGAGATAGGTGATTGCTGTGATTGATTAACACGCCAGTGATAGCGATAAAAATAACCAACAAGGTAGAAAAAATACCGATTCTGCGGTGCCAGGGGCGAAGTTGACGTAATAGTCTAACTCTAAAATTTGGGTGTTTTCGGGTCATTTTAGGGCCTGTTGACCTTCTAGTTGTTTTAATGAGTCGTCATTGTGTTGCTTAAGGCGCATTGCTTAATTGGTTGCTTAGGGCATACTCAGTTAAGACGTTAAATACGAATGCTGCTCATTTACTTTACAGCAACCGCTGCCACTACTGAACCGTTAAATGTTGTTGCTAATGGGTTGTTTAGTTTTTCGTCGTGCTTTACTTCTCAAAATAGAGAATAAAGCAATGCGGTTGATGGCGTTGAGTAAGAATGTCGTTCAAGCGAATAGGCCAGCCTAACAGCAGGCCTACTCAAGGAAAGACTAACTTAAAGTTACTCACTTACTGACTTAATCAATCACTTAGTAGGCTATTTAGTCGGTCATTCACTAAGCCTTAAAGCTAGAACCAACTTTGTTCAATCGCGGTTGAATAAACAGAAGAATAATCAGCTAAAATAGCGCGATGACCCGTAGTAAACATCGCAAATGATGCATCGGTGGGCACTGTTACTTCACTACTGGTGACATTGACGATTAATTCTGGAAATAACAGGCTGTTGGCTGCATTAATCAGATCTTGCGCTTCAGTTAATGAATAATCATCATTACTTATTGAAACTGCAGAAATATTTGATAGCTGAGAATCAGATACACGAATTGTCACAGATAAATTATCGAGTGTTGCAATTGACTCTTTGGCATCATTTACCAAATCAGCTGTAGCAAAATCAGTGGGTTCTTGCCAAGTGTACTGATAACCATCATTGAACTGGTAAACTCGGCTGTTTTCAAATTCAATATTGGCAGTGGCGCCGTCTGCGGGCAGATGAAAAATAATTCGGCTTACAGCGGTGCTTTTGGCGTAATCATTTTTCTGAATCACATCGTTGTAAGCGTATTCAACTCTGACTTCTTGTTGACTTGTTTCAACATTAAATTGGGTGATGCATTTAACGCTAACCTTATTTGTCGCTGTACATAAACGGGTTATGGTGTCATCAGATAAACCGAGTTGCAGCGCATCATTTCTGAAGTTGTTATCGACGATCACTTCATTACCATCATCTGGGTGCAATATATTGTCGATATATTCACAGCCACTGATATTCAGACATAACAAACTTGTCGCTAGTATTTTGACTTTAGAATTCATTAGTTACTCTGCCATTGATAAGGCAAACGGTAAGCATAATTTAGCACTGTTTTTATTGGCAAGAGTAGTGATATTTACTCAGATGTACCATTAGCGCATCTGAGTATTAGCGCCGGTGCAACAGAGATCATGTCTGCGAACTGCAGTTATGTTGCGCCGTTACTGGTATGGTTTTACTCGAGGTTACTCTGGTTCACTTTGTCGTTGTTATTACTTAGTTTTTGGTGGTGATATACCCATCTAAGTAAAGCGCGATACGTGATAACTTGGTCAGCGCTCTTACTGATAATGTTGCACCGGTAATGCCGTCGATATGGGTATCAAGCTTGAGTGCTGGGGTGAGCTTGGCTGACTTGAATTGGTCAGTAAAAAAATCATGCCTGACTTCATCACCGCGGCTTTCTCGGTAAACCAAGACTTTAGTTTGGGCTATTTGATGGTTTTTAACATGAATGCCGACGGTGATAGGGGCTTCTTTACCGAGTTCATTCATCACCCACACACTTTCATCGCCTTGTTGCCAATAACGCAGACGCATTTTTTTAAAACTATGGGCGAGAATCGATTCAATTACGCTTTTGGTCTCGTCATCAATCCATAGCACTTTAGCTTTAGGAACTGTGCTATTAAAGGCTTGAGATATAAAGTCTTCAGGAGTTTGATAGGTTCCGCGAGCGTGCGCCACACTTGTCAGCAGCGATAAGCTGATAGCAGTGATAAAAATGACTAAGGGTAACTTCATATATAACAACTTATTTTAACAGCTTATTCGAATTGATTTTAAAAGAGCGCCCGAGTTGGACGCTCTTTTGGTAACAGCCTGCATTAGCTTAACGTCATTTAAACTAACGTTGTTAAAGCTAATCCCACAGAAGCTAACGTCATTGGAGCTAACGTCATTGGGAGCGGGCTGTTTAGCTTAGAACTGGTAGCCAACACCTAAATTAAAACCGTCAGCATCTTTAGCGCCGCCCACGGTTTCATAGTCAGCTTTAAACACTACGTTCTCGTGCAACCAGTAGTTGATACCTACGTTAGTTTGCTCAATTTTAGTGTCTTCGTTATTACCCGCATTGTTGTCATATTCGTTATAGCGAGCAAACACACCAAAACTTTCGTTGATGCGGTAAGACGGCTCAATGTACCAACCGTTTTGCTCGTTACGACCAAGGGCTTTTGCTTCTTTACCGTCTATATCCCACTGTGCATACAGTGCTTTAACGGTGAACGCTTCAATAGAATAGATAGCATGTGCTGTCAGTAATGTCGCCGCGGCATTATCAACGCCAGCAGCGCCCTGAGTTAAATCAGATTGATACTGCGCAGTTGCTGCTAGCTCTAAACCGGTCACACCTGTGTATTTAACATGGGCGGTGTAAGCAAGATCAGAGGCGTCTGCTTTAGCAACTTTTTGACGGCCGCCACGAATATTATAAGTGTCATCCACTTTAAGACCTGAAGTGATAGCACCATCAAATACAAGGCCTGGAGCGGCTTTAACATTTAGCAGTGCACCTGCTTCCCACCATGTTGCTGGAATGATGTTCTTCTCAACAGGGTTACGCTCAACACCGTAAAATGCTGGTGGCTCGTGAGTTTCGTTAATGATGCCGACAGGGATGAGGAATAGACCCGCTTTACCTGTGAACATTTGATTGAAGTCATGCTCGATATAAGCTTGCTCTAGCTCAACTTCACCAGGCTTATCGTTACCCGATAGAGCGTGTTCAATTTCCAGCTCAGAGAAAAAACGTGTATTTTCAGTGAATTCGTGGCCAAAGAATAATACGAAGCGATGAAAATCGATGGACTTCTTATCGTTACCAGTTTTGTTATCAGTAATGTTGTTGTAGTGAAGCTCACCATAACCACCGATAGTCGTCGAACTTTCAGTGACCGATACAGAGACTGATTCTTCAACAACGTCAGCAGTTTGTTCAACACGCTTTTCTGTTTCGTCGAGACGTTTTTCAAGATCTTGAAGTACTTGCTGTTGTTGTTCGATAATTTTTCGTAGTTCTGCTGAATCATCGGCTGCAACGGCAGTTTGAGACGCAAACATGCCAACTAGCGCTGTGGCAAGTAAGGTTTTTTTCATCATTTCATTCCCCAAATGTTAAATCAATTTGCTTTATTTGTCGCAGATTGTATCAATTGCTTATCATAATGCAAACTATTCTCATTCAGGTTTGTGTTTGAGTTGGATTTTATTGGGAGTTTTTTGGGCGATTTGTGGTTTTTTTAATTTTTATTCATGGGGTTAGAGGGAGGCTTTATTTAGACTAAAAAATTCTGTTCGACGGTGCAGGTTCATTTCATCGGCATTCACCAAGTCATCGGGTGAGTGAAAGTTGAATCTTGGTATACACTGTCTGGTCATTTTTATGGCTAAATAGATTTTTGAGTGAATATGTTTCTAAGTTCTTATTTTAAAAAAGAAAATCAATCTGTATCTATCACTCCTCAGCAGGCGAGTGATTTTGCCAAAATCGTCGCGCAAGATTTTAATCCAATTCATGATGTTGCTGCCAAACGCTTTTGTGTTCCTGGCGACCTGTTATTCGCCTTAGTGCTTAATGAGTATGGTTTAAGCCAGAAAATGACCTTCAACTTTGCCGGTATGGTTGGCGATGGTGTCAAGTTGCAGTTTCCTGCAGCTGTTACTGAAGACTTTGATATCCGAGATGACAAAGATAAACGTTATCTGGAAGTACATCGAAGCGGTGATGTGCGTCAGTGCGAGACACAGATAGAGTCATTTATTCGTAAATATGTGGCGTTCTCAGGTCTTAATTTTATGCACATTTTGGTGCCTATGATGAAGCAGCAGCAGATGATGATTAACCCTGCTCGCCCCTTGGTGATCTACGAGAGCATGTCTTTTGATTTAACCACCCTAGATTTTAACGAGGTAAGCTTGTCTCTGGTTAAGCAAGAGCTAGCGATCGAAGGCAAACGCGGGGATGTGACGCTAACCTTTGAGCTACTCAGTGGTGATACCGTAGTCGGTACCGGGGTTAAAACCTTGGTCATGAGTGGTCTGCGCCCATACGAAGATGAGCCCGCGCAGAAGATGTTTGATGCCTATGAAAGCCGCAGAATCGCCTTCGGCTAAGTTAGCTTTTTATACGACTTGGTATTAAAACTGCGCTTTATATACCTGCTTTAAGCCACTTTAAGCTAACTTGCTTGAGTGGCTTTTATGTTTTTTAGCTTTGTAGTTTTAGAACAAAATAGCGCCAGCTTGATTTAAAAGCGCTCGAATGAACGGTTAACCTTAAAAATGTGACTAAGTTCACTTGATGCCAGCGCGCAGAGGGCGCATTCTACGTGTCCCAATCACTTGCTGACCCTAATGGTTAGACAAGGATAGGGATCCGTTCGGATGAAGGTAGCAGGAGAGTGGGGAGTAACCCCACACCGACGAGGCAACTTTGTTATTGCTAATCGCAGTTAACAAAGCACTCTTTCAGGTGCCACATAGTGGTGAGGACTGTTACTGGACGAGCCTCTGGAGAGACTGTGAGCAGCTAAGTGTTCGAAGCTTAATTGTCACACAGCGCCGAAGGCGAAAGTGTTTACTCTATACACTGAGTAAACGCGAAACGCTCAGGCAAAAGGACAGAGGAGAGGATGACTGTGTTGGTTAATATTAACCACATACACCAGTCACTGTCGTTTGTCGCTGCGCCTTTTTCTACCTAACTTACGTTTAGTAATGTTAGCTAGACTCAATTGCTCGTTGCAAACGCCTGTGATGTGCAACAGCCATTTCTTTTCCTCCTCCGATTATTAATAACTCTTATTTAGAGAGTTTTGTTGTTTAATACTCGAGGAATACCATGAATTTTCACGCGCTTTTAGCCGATATCAATGCCATAGTCTGGGGACCTGTTACCCTTTGCCTATTGGTCGGTACCGGTCTTTATCTCACAGTTCGACTCAAACTTATTCAAGTTTTTAAGCTGCCTATGGCGCTGGGTTTATTGTTTAAACCTGCAAGTGGTAAGGGCGACTTATCCTCTTTTGCTGCCTTATGTACCGCGCTATCGGCAACTATTGGTACCGGTAATATTGTTGGTGTGGCCACCGCGATTAAGATTGGCGGCCCCGGGGCACTTTTTTGGATGTGGCTTGCCGCCTTCTTTGGCATGGCAACCAAGTACGCCGAATGTATGCTGGCGGTGAAATACCGCACCACAGATGCAAAAGGTAATATCGCCGGTGGTCCAATGTACTATATCGAGCGTGGTCTCGGCCTTAAGTGGCTCGCTCAAATCTTCGCTATTTTCGGTGTGGGTGTCGCGTTTTTTGGTATTGGTACCTTTGCGCAAGTTAACGCGATTAGCGATGCCATGACGATAGCCTTTGACGTGCCAGCCTGGGTGACCGCGGTCGTTCTTACCTTAATGGTTGCAGCGGTGACATTGGGCGGTGTTAAGCGCATCGCGAACGTGGCGCAAAAGCTGGTGCCGACGATGGCTCTGGGATATGTACTTGCCTGCATGTGGGTGCTGTTTACCTTTTCAGATCAGATCATGCCAGCGTTTGAGTTAGTGATCCATTCAGCCTTTACGCCTATCTCGGCAGCGGGTGGCTTCCTTGGTGCAACCGTTGCGCAGGCGCTGCAAATTGGTATTGCTCGCGGCGTGTTCTCCAATGAGTCAGGCCTGGGGAGCGCACCGATTGCTGCTGCAGCGGCTAAGACCAACGAACCGGTTGAGCAAGGTCTGGTAAGCATGACGGGGACTTTCTTCGATACCATATTGATCTGTACCATGACAGGGCTTGTGCTGATCATTACCGGCGTATGGAGTGGTGATACCGCAGGTGCCGCTATGACCAGCGCGGCATTTGCAGCGGGAGGTTCGGCAATCGTAGGTCAATACGTGGTGACTATTGCGCTGGTTTGTTTTGCCTTTACCACCATTTTAGGTTGGCATTATTATGGCGAGCGCTGTTGGTATTACCTAACCGCTAGTCGTCTTGGTGAGAAGGGGGTTAAGCTTTATCAATTTACCTTTCTAGCCTTGATTGCTGGTGGTGCCTTTATTCACTTAGATCTTATCTGGATGCTGGCTGATACCGTTAACGGTTTAATGGCTATTCCCAACTTGATTGCAATTTTAGGTTTAAGACACGTGATCTTAAAAGAGACGCGCAAGTATTTTGCTAAGCAGCAAGCCTTAGCAACGCAAAGCTCGCTGGCTTAAGTGACTCGTACACTCAGTAATGCTTAGCGCTAACAAGAACAAAAAAGTGCTTAACTGCAGCGTTTTGTAAAGAGTTCAGTAATTTAGCCAAAGTCAAAATTCGAGCCCGTCTTATCATTGGTGAGACGGGTTTTTTATTGGTTGTCAGTTTAAGTTTCTCGCTAATGGCGTCGCTTGTTAACTGCCGATTGATTGAGCATCTAAATACCCAAAAATGGCGTATGATCTCGCTTCAGATACTTGGTCACAAAATTACAGCAAACCGCCTCTTTTGTCGCTTAGACACGATTGCCAAGCGCGGTGCTTTCCTTTAATTTAGTGACCATCAAAATTTTTTATAGCCCTAACATTAGACCTGACATTTTTAGCTTAATGTAAGCCCATAGCGCTTACCGTTACGGCTCTGTTTGGATTAAGGAATGCAATGCCAAGCTTAAATCGCATCATACTTATCGATACTCATCTACCTGGCGTGGTAGAACTGGCTCTGGATGGCCACACCAATATTTGCGGCACTAACGCATCGGGTAAAACTACCCTACAGCGGTTGGTACCGGTTTTTTATGGTGAATACCCG
This sequence comes from Shewanella sp. 30m-14, assembly GCF_052977125.1. Lineage (NCBI taxonomy): Bacteria > Pseudomonadati > Pseudomonadota > Gammaproteobacteria > Alteromonadales > Shewanellaceae > Shewanella > Shewanella sp. 30m-14. The sequence goes on from NZ_JBRILW010000004.1 coordinate 53,330, forward strand.
AGTCGAGTGGTGCCATCAACCCGTGACAGCTTTGAGCGCTGGTACTTGCCTCATGATTCAAGCTACATCATTTATGAATACATCAAGTCTGACGGCCTCGCTTATCAGGCTGTGCTCGCTTCTGCGGGTGATGGTAAAGGGGTTAATTACCGCTTTATTGCGAAGGGGTTTGAGCTTGAGGATTACATCAAGACAAAACAGGGGGATAGCATTCAGTGTTACACCATGGCTGAACTTGGCCGTGAGATGAAGCGCGCAGGTGTGGCGGTAACTAATCTGCTCAATACTCGCGAATATCGCGCCATTATCCAGAATGATCGCGCGCTATTAAGCACCGGCAGTAATCGCAATGAACTGCGCAACTATGCGCGCCAGTTCTCCTTGTGTGAAGCTGAGCATTCACTGCGCCATATCGAAAAACTGGCTAAAGCGGTGCACTCGAAAGAGGGCAAGATGGAAACGATCAAATCAATGATCGCAGCCATTTTAGAAGAGGACGGTGTTAATCCGCCTAGCTCTCGCCTTAATCCACAACGTGTTGAAGCGTGGATCCGTGAGAGTCAGCTTATCCAGGGGTTTGAGCAAATTCGCCCAGAGTTTGAAAAGCTGGAGCAAGAGTTTAACCAATTACTCAGTACCGAGCAGCGCCTAGCTAGCCTACGTCGTGGTTATAGCAAAGACGAAACCACAGAAATTGAGCGCCAGGAGCATCATCAAGACCTGTCTAAAGCTTTAAATGCTCAGTTGCGTCAGTTAGATGATGAGTGGAAAGAGCAGCGCGACGAACTTAACCTCGACTTGTCAGCCGCCAAAGGTGACGTGGCTAAGTGTGAGCATGAGCTGGACTCAATTGAAGATCAGCATGCTAACTTCCAAGACGCCGACATTGAACAAGCTAAGTTAGATTTAGAGCAGCTACCGAGCTGGCGCGGCAGTTTAGAGAACCTAAGCGAGCGTCATAAGTTACAAACTGAAAAGCATCAAGATATTGAGGCGGCTTATAACGCCCGTCGCAGCAAGATTGGCGAAGGCCTTAACCGTGAGCTAGAAAACTTGCATCAAGAGCAAGATAGCCTGCGAGAGTCGCGCGATAAGCAAAGAGAGGTGGGCCGCAGTGAGCTTGCTGAGCTTGAGCAAGAGTGGCGTGAATCGACCGAAAAAGGCCAGGCCCAATTTAGCGAGCAAGCCTACCAGCTCAAAGTCTCTGCTGCTGAGCTTAAGGTTCGCGTCGACAGCGTGACTTACTCAGAAGATGAAAAGCTTGCCCTTGCGGTATTTGATGAGCGCATATCTGGCGCGGATGAAAATCAAGAGGCCTGCAATGCTAAAGTCGATCGCCTATCGAGCGAGGAGCGTAAGCTTAGGGCCAAGCGCGATCAAGCCAACGAGAGCCTGCGTGTCGCCGGTATTCGAGTCACCGAGCGCCAAAGTGAGCTTGAAGAGCTGCAACATATTTTGTTCCCGCAGTCGCATACCTTGCTGGAGTTTTTACGTAAAGAAGCTAACGGCTGGGAAAACACCTTAGGTAAGGTGATTAACTCTGAGCTACTGCACCGTAGCGATCTACACCCAAGCCTAATTAGCGATAAGTTAAACAGCGACAACCTAGAAGCGCTATACGGCATTGCACTCGACTTAAAAGCTATCGACGCGCCAGAATATGCCGCTTCAGAGCAAGAGCTAAGAGTTAAGCACGCCGCTGCCGAAGAGATGTTAGCCAGCGCTAAAGAGCTGCAAGCGGAAGCGGAAGATATCTTAGTTGCTAGCAACACTGAGCTGGATAACCTGCTGCGCGAGCTAACGTTTGCCCGTACGGCTTATAAGAATAGCCGTGATGATCTGCGTCGCCTGTTTGATGACAAGCGCGCCGAGCAAGAAAAGATTAACCAAGCGCTGAATGAGCGCAAAGCAGCATCGCAAAAGCAACTTGCCCGTATCGATAGTGATATCAAGCAATTGCAAAGCCAGCAGCAGGAGTGGCTTGCAGAGCAAAAAGAGCAAGCGCTTGAAGCGCGCATGGAGAAAAATGCTTACTGGCAAGAAGTGGTTGGCGCATTAGACAATCAACTTGGGCAAGTGAAAGCCAATATTCAAAACCGCCGAGATCACGCTGCAAGCGAGCAAAAAGCCTGTGAGCAGTGGTACAAGAATGAGCTTAAGTCTCGTGGTGTCGACGAAGCCAAAATCGTTGCCCTAAAAGCGGAGATCCGCACGCTAGAAAGCAATATCAGTAAAGCCGAGCAGCGCCGTAGCGAAGTATTGCGTTACGAAGACTGGTATCAGCACACCTGGCTTAAACGTAAGCCAAAGCTACAATCTGAGCTGAGCAAAGTTAAACATGCCAGCCTAGATCTAGAGCAACAGCTAAAGAGTAAAGCTAACGAAGTTAAAGCTAAGCGTAACGAGCTAGATGGTGAGCGTAAGCGCTCTGATGCGGTGCAAATTGAAGCATCGGAGAACTTAACTAAACTGCGCAGCGTGATGCGTAAACTGAGCGAGCTTAAGCTACCGCCAAATAATGATGATGCACAGGGCAGCCTGTCTGAGCGTTTGCGTCAAGGTGAAGACCAACTGCTTAAGCGTGATTCTATGATGGGCTCAGTTAAGCAATATGTTGAGCACTTTGACTCAGTGATCGCCAGCAAATCAGGTTCAGGTTTATCAGAGACCTGGGAGCGCGCCCGTGAAGAATCAAGCTTTGTTAATGACAAAGGCATTCGCATTATCGATTACCGCAAGTTGGTGCCACAGCTGGAGCAGCTGCTGAACGTGATGGTGCCGCAATCGATTATGGCGCTACGCGAGCAAGGGCGAATTTTTGGTGTCGACTTAACGGCCTTCTACGATGTACTCGCCGATATCGACCGCCGTATCGCCTCACAAAGTGCGCGTATTACACGCGAGGTGGGTGAAGAACTGTTCCTTGACGGCGTATCAGAATCAGCCGTTAGAATTCGTTCACGCATTAGTGAGCTTGAGTTCTGGCCTGAGCTGGAGCAGTTTGTTAAGGCGTTTAAGCGCTGGAAAGCCGATGGCTTTAATGACTTACCGGGCGAGGATTACACCAACAGCATGCGCCGCGCGTTAGACATTATCGGCCGCGCAGCACTGTCAGGTGGCATTGCTAAGCTGCTAGAGATTGAATTGCGCCTAAAAGAGGGCAATAGCGATTTGATTATTCGAACCGACAGACAGCTAAATGAATCATCGAGTCACGGTATGGCTTACTTGATTTTGTGTAAGTTCTTACTGGCATTTACCCGTCTGCTTCGTGGCCGCGCCGAGGTGACCATTCACTGGCCGATTGATGAGCTAGGTACCTTGCACCACGGTAACGTGAAGAAGATTTTTGATGCCTGTGAGAACAACAACATCTCAGTACTGGGCGCGTTTCCGAACCCAGAGTCAGAGGTGTTGAGCCTGTTTGCTAACCGTTACATCATCAATAAACAAACTAAGAAACTGCAGGTGGTTAAGCCTCAAGTTAATCCTATCGCCGATAAACTTAATCAGCGACGCACTCAGGAGGCCGTGTAATGAGCCAAGTAACCGAAACCGCCATTGTAGGGGCTAGCGCCCTGATCGAGCGTTTACTTAAAGGTCAGTTTATCTGCCGCACCACTGATGAAGACGGTTGGCGCGCACTTAAAAGTCCGTCGACTCGTGAACATGTTGAAAACTACCTTAACCAGATCAACCGTACCATCGGCTCTGCCAGTGAAGGCGAAGTGTTTTTCTGTGGTTATCAGCAGCTAGGTGATAGCGAGCGTAAAGTCATTTCATCGCAGTTTAAAGATATCTGTAATGCGCTTATCCCGCTGGTGGAGTGGCTAGTGTTAGTGCAAGAGGGCAGTGGCCAAGACGCCCCGCTTTCTGAAGGTGTTGCGGTGCGTTTAACTGAGCTGCAAACCCGCATTGAAGACACGCCAGCATTTCGTGAGCAGTTAGCCAAAATCAGTCACTACCGCCTGTTTGGCTCTACCAGTACCAATGTAGATGCACAGATAAAGTTAGTGTTTAAGCGCTTGGTCGAGCTAGGTTATCTGACTCGCCCTAACAGTGAGAAGCAAATTTATATCGCCACTGGTAAGCTCGATTACCTGTATGAAGTGATCCGCTTTATCGATGAGACCGAAGGCTTAAGTCTTGAAGCGCAGGCCGAGACCGCAACGCAAAGGGATCTGATCTAATATGAGCAGTAACTTACACCAAGCTGGTGTTAAGCTGCTAAAACAGCTTGGACGCCATGCAGAGCTGGTGATGGACGTTTACTTGTCAGGCTCGGTCTCGATTGATGAGAGCAACGCTGGCGCCATCGATAAGCTACAGAAAAGCGATATCTTGTGGCGACCAGAGCCTGAGCAGGAGCTGCGCCTTAAGCGTTCGGTGCGAGCCTTGCTTGAGGAAGCCTTGAGCGATGAGCGTAATCGTCAGATTGACTCTAATGTTGGCTCGTCACTGGCGACCATTAAAACCTTGGCTGCTCACTATAAAGAGGCGCGTCATAATGTCGACTTTGCAGCTTCTGAGGCTTACCTTGCCGACTTAAGTGAACATGTTTACAGTTTTGCCGATGGTCTACGTTACTCAATTCGTGTGCTGTGGAGCCGCATCAACAACGAATTTGGCTATGTAGGCAGCATTAACGCGAAAATCCGCGAAAATGAGTTAGCTCAGAGCCAGGTATCTGAGCTGCTAAATGGCCTTGAGATGTTCCAGTTTAGTGAGCTCGGTGAGATCGCTGGTGATATTCGAGAGCTTAGAAAGCTGCTGGTTACCACCTTGCAAGAAACCTTAAGTGACTGTACTCAAGAGCTTAGTGTTGTGCAGGCACGTTTACTTGAATTGCTTGGGCGTTTTCGCCAAATTCGTGGCCGTACTCGATTGCTAAAAGGTTGGTTGTTGTATACCGACTTACACCCTGATTATCGCCCTGCAGATCACGTTAGCCACAAGCAGCTCCCGGCGTTGTTTAATATCGCTGAGCCACTTCTTGCGCCTGCGGCAGTAGATGTACAAAACCATAGCTTAGAGCCTGAGTTATTAGAGATCGTCTCAAATATTAAACGTATCGACCGCTTAAATGATGTTGGCGTTATGCGTGAGCAAGATGTCTCAGTAGATTTGACCCAGGTGGAAGATTTCGATATTCCCGATAACCCGCTCAAGATAGCGGTAGATGGCTATTTCTGTGCCGTAATCGACTCGGGCAAGAGCCAGTCAGCATTGGATTACCTCGATGAGCATGGTCTGCCTTGGGATAGAGAATCATGGTTGTATCAGGTGATCTGCGGTTATGAGGGCCTGCCAGAAGAGCATCGTAGCTACTTCGAGCTTGAGCATATCGGTGAGCCAGATCCTGTGTATAGCGGTAACTTCATCATTAAGGATGTGGAGCTGTGGTTGGCGTAATCGCCAGTCTAAATCAAGGCTAAAGCAAGCCTAATAGGCCGCAAAACAGCTTAATAAAAAGCACCTTTTAAGGTGCTTTTTTATGAGCATTAATCGGTGTTATTGTCTCGGGGTAGCGGCATCGTGCTGCGCGTGTGGTATTTTGTGGTTGATTACTCTTTCGCATGGCTTGTTGGTGACGTTTTTGACTATTCTGTTTTTAAGTTTCTGTGTGGAAAATGATGCGGATATGTTGCTGGTGTAAAAGTTGTGAAATTTAAGTCGTGTTTTATGGTTGGCAAAAAGCGTTGCTTATCAATGGTTTGGCTGCTATTGTGCTCAGTGGTTACCTGCCTGTATCAAAAACTTATTATGCCATTTTGATTGAAATTTTTGCCAGCATGTTTCACTATCCTTGGCACATAGAGATGAAAACCTATAATTCATCAAAATTGAAGGCAATAGAAGGCATGCGTTAAGACATGTCCTAATAAGGCAAGCAAATGACTAAATCACTTTCGACTCGGATCTTTATCGGTCTATTTTCAGGGCTAATTTTTGGCTCTATCATCCAATACTTCCTCGCTGATATCAGCTTATTCTCTGGCACTATCGTTGACTTGGCCTCAGGCGCAGGCACCATGTTCGTTAATATGATCATGATGCTAGTGGTACCGTTAGTGTTCGTCAGTATCGTTTGCGGTGTGTGCGAGCTTAAGGATCTCAACAGCTTCGGCCGCCTAGGCGGTAAAACATTCGGTTTTTACATCATCAATACTCTAGTGGCTATTGTCGCGGCATTAGGGGTGGCGTTATTGCTTGCTCCTGGTAAAGGCGTCGATATGTCCAGTGGCGGCGGTGTCGATATTGTCGCCACTGAGCTACCTAACCTTGTAGATTTAGTGGTGAGCATAGTGCCGAGCAACCCCGTTGCGGCATTTAGCTCGGGTAACATGCTACAGGTTATCTTTATGGCGCTGCTACTTGGTGGCGTGATTAAATCCTTAGGCGATGCGGCGCAAAGCGCGGTAAATGGCTTTCAAGTTGCTAACAAGATCATGATGAAGTTGATTAGCGTCGTGATGCAATTAGCCCCTATCGGTGTGTTTGCCTTGATGTTAAAGCTTGGTGCAACACTAGAAGCGGCGATATTTGGCAGTGTGGTTGAATATCTGGCGTTGATCTTAGGCTTATTGTTGTTGTGGATTTTCGTAGTGTATCCATTTGCCGTTGGCATGTTCACACAAGTTTCAGCAAAAGAGTTTCGCGCTAAGACCCGCGAGCAAATTTTGTTTTCACTGTCGACAGCGAGCTCAAATGCCACTATCCCAGTGACCATGCGTACGCTTACCGAAAAGCTGGGTGTGAGCCGCGCAGTGGCAGGCTTTGGTGTACCTCTCGGCGCAACCATGAACATGGGCGGCGTGTCGATTTATATCACGATTGCTATCTTCTTTGTGGCTAATGCGTTCGGCGCACCAATTTCAATGGAGCAGCTACCAGCATTGATGTTCAGTGTTTTCTTACTGTCAGTTGGCGCAGGTGGCGTACCCGGTGGCGGCATGGTGATGATTGGTGTGCTTATTCACCAAATGGGCCTTCCCGTAGAAGCCTTCGCCATTGTGGCAGCGCTTGACCGATTAATTGATATGGTACTGACATCGTGTAACGTAGTGGGTGACACTGCTGTACTCACCATTGTTGATGAAACGGAAAAGGGCTGTGACGCTAAGTTAGCAGCGCAGGCTCAAGCCCAAGCTTCGCTTTAACCACCATTGATTATTGCTAGCGATTACGAGTGAATGGTTAATTGTGAATGGCTAGTCGTGATTGATTAATAGTAATGGTTAACGCGAACGACTAGCGCAATGGTTAAAGATCAACAAGGCTAGTTATTAAAGGTAAAATACGTTAGTTATTAAAGATAAAAATGCCAGCAACTTGCTGGCATTTTTGTTTTCTATTTCTTACTTCTTACTTCTTACTTCTTATTTCTTGCTTACTTTTCTTTAGTGATGCGCCGGCTTAGCGCGCTTTGGCTGATGCCAAGCATTTGCGCCGCTGCAGTTTGATTGTTAGCGGTGCGGTTCAAGGCTTCGTGAATTAACGCATCGCTCATCTGTGCTAATGTCGGCAAATTCTTAGGGAAGATAAACTGGTCGCTATCAGACGTATTAGCCGGTTTGCTGAGGTTCATTGCTTCCATAAACGGGGTGATATTAAGAGAGATCCCGTCACTGCGACTGACAGCATCAAACACCATGCCTTTAAGCTCATGCAAGTTGCCAGGAAAATCGTATTCCGATAACTGCTGCGCCAGTGAGCTGGGTTGTTGCGGCTCTGAAAGCCCCATATCCTTCGCTGCTAAGCTAATAAAGTGATTGATAAGCATAGATAGATCTAGCTTACGCTGTCTCAATGGTGGCAGTTTGATTGTGTGTGATCGTAGGCGATATAAAAGATCACTTCTAAATTTCCCCGCTTGATTAAGTGCAAGCAGATCATGCTGGGTCGAGGTAATGATTTTACACATTACCGGATAGGCTCTGTCGCTACCGATTGGGTAATACTGTTTATGCTCAATCACATCCACAAGTTTAGCTTGAGCTTCAATTGGCAAGTCACCAATTTCATTTAAATAGAGTAAGCCCGTTTGCACCTGGTGCAATACCCCCGCTTGAGCACTGATCTGGCCATCGTCCTGAGTATGAATTTGGCCAAATAACTGCAGCTCAAAGGCTGAGGTGCTAATACCGGCTAAGTTGACGTTAATAAACGGCGCATCAGCACAAATAAGCTGATGGCACGATTTGGCAAATTCATCTTTACCTGTGCCACTTTCACCCTGAATTAAAATCGGTTCAGGGCTTAAGGCGACCGCCTCAAGATAGCGGAATTGGTCAAGCAGCGCTGGCTCGCAGGTGAGAATATTATTAAACACCTCGGGACGATTTAAGGTGCGGCTTAAAAAGCTTTCTTTAATCCTTAAGTAGTTCCGCTCAAGGCCAACCACTTCTAATGCGCGGCGCACTGTGCGGGCAAGGTCGTCGACGTTATCGGTTTTAATAAAGTAGTCATACGCGCCGTTTTTAATGCAGCGCACGGCAGTGTCAACTTCGTTCACACCTGTGACTATCAACACTCGTGTTTTAGGAAACTCGCTACGGATCATCTCTAGTAAGTCTTCGCCGGAGTGAAATGGCATGGTCAGATCGAGCAGCACAAGGGCGTAGTCACCGGTCTGCAATCGACTCATCACCTGGCGGCTATCGACGCAGGTATCAATTTTCGCTTCCGGTACTAAGCGATTAAGCGTGATAGAAAGCGTTCTAAGCCAAGAGGCTTCATCGTCAACAAGAAGAATATTTCTAGCAAGTTTCATTTGATACCAATCCTATTAAATATCTGTTCTAGAGCCCAGTGGCTTTCAATTCAAGGTGTATTGATGAAGAAATTAGTACTCCAACGGAAAGCGAATTTTAATCTCAGTCCCTTCGCCAAGACGTGAACTGAACTGCATGTCGGCCTTGTGTTCTTTGATGATGCGGCTGCACACCGATAAGCCCAGTCCAGTGCCACCACTTGAGCGGCGGGTGGTAAAGAAGGGCTCGGTAATTCTTTGTAATGTTGCTCTATCCATACCGACTCCTTTATCGCTAATGACAAGGCAGATATGGCTCTGCTCTACACAGGTTTTGATATCGATGTGATTGCCGCATTCATAGCACTCTGCGTCCTGCCTTATGGCATGACAGGCATTCTGGATAAGATTAATCAGCACTTGATGTAGCTGCTGGGCATCACCCATAACAACAGGTGAGGGAGTTAGCAGGTCGGTAGTGACATTAAATATCTTAGTCTGGTTGGCTGTAAGGCGCAGCGATACCGCTACTACTTCATTAAGGCTAATTGGCTGATATTCGTTGGCTAGGCTCGGTAAGGCATAACGTTTGAGATCGTTAACAATGCGACTTATCCGCTCTGCTCCCTCGTGAATAGACTGGCCACTTAACTCAAGTTCGCCCATTGCAGAGTCTGGAGGCAAGCCTGCCACTGTCCAAAACGGGTTCTGCTTCTGATAATGGTTGCTGGCCTCAGAAAGATCCTTTAGCGCGTCATTAATAAAGGCGATAGCGTGGACGATAATCCCGGTAGGATTATTAATTTCGTGGGCAATACCCGCCGACAGTTCACCGAGGGATGCCAGGCGGCTGGCTTCATCATTAGCTTGGCGTAGCCTATGCTGCTCAGTGGCTTCCTCTAGCAGAATTACCACCTGTAGTTTGCTGATAGGGTGTAACTGCAACTGCCAATACTGGTTGTTGATCTGCATATCTGCGGTTTGCGATTTTTGCTCAGCTAGTGCGCCAGATAGCGCATGGCTCAAGTTAAAGGTTTCGCCATCAATGTAGTGAAACTCAGAGTTTGTCAGTAGGTCGTTATTATTGTCATTACTCCATAAGCATTCGCCGTCTTGGTTAAACAGAGTCACACCATGGGGAATGCCGTCGAGCACTGACTGGAACTGTTTCGATAGGCTAGATATGGCTAACTCGGCTTTTTTGCGCTGGGCTAGCTCTTTTTTAAGCGCCTTAGAACGCTTACGTAGGCTGAGACTGATAAAGCCGGTGAGTAGCATACCGACGGCAGAGAGCAAGCTGACAAAGATGGCTAACGATAACATTCTTTTTTGAGCGGAGTTCAGATCAACTTTCTCGCGGCCAGTACCAAACCACTTATTGACTAAGCGGTCGTACTCACCCGATAGCTTTAATTGTCTGAGGGCATCATTTATCTGAGCCATCAGCGCATCATTCTTATGGTTACTCACAAAGTTGAAGGCGCCATAAATAAGCGGATCACTTGAGCTACGGACTGATGGATACAGTGGCATTAAACGTCTAGCCACGAAGTTCTCAGCGATGACTACATCGACTTCACCTTTTATCAGCTTTTGAAAGCCGGTTTCATACAGGTCGACATCGACGCGGGTAAAGTCCTGCTTTTTTCCTGAAATATACACATCGACAAACGCACCTTTTTTAATGGCGACACGTTTACCTACTAGATCAGCCCAGCCATTAATAAATGACTTACCTTGCAGGGTATACGCTTTGGCATGGGTAGCGTAAATAGGGTCTGACTGGCTCAACTCTCTGTCGATGCTAATCGGGCTCACAACCGCAATCACATCAATTAATGAATCTGGATTATGTACATCATTGAGCAGTTGTTGAAAGCTTTTGCGGCGGGTGACAATGCGTTTACCTGTGAGCTGGCCGATGCGGTCCATTAACTCAAGATTAAAGCCTTGGTCGACACCGTTGTTACGCCACTCTAGCGGCGCAGTTTTTGAATGAACCCCAAAGACGATGTTTTGCTTAAGGTGTGGCTCTTCAGCATGCAACGGCTGCGAGAGTGCTAATATGTAGAGAGTGCAAAGACTGCAAACTAAGTTAACAAATGTTTTCATATTTGAATCTTAGCATGAGCTTATGCAGCATAACTGTGCGGGGTTTCTCGCTTTTAAAGCAATACGTACTGGCTTTAAGTGCTACCGAACCCTTGGTTTATCAGGTTTTTATCATTGTAAGCATCTTTAGCTTTTGAGTTTGGCCGGTTTGTGATCTTGTTAACCTAGTCTTATGCATTTTTGCATAACTGCCTATCAGGTTATGCATGTTTGCATGGCCGCTTTTACAAGCTGTGATCGAGTGTTCAGTTTCTCTAGCTACTTGGTACATGCAGTTGATGCCTTAACGCAATAGGCAGACAATTACCTCGAATTGAGTATTTAAGACAGCGTTTATGACTGTCGTATATAACGTGATAGCTTTTTGCGCTGCTAAGAACAGCAATAAAAAGGCGAGGAAATGAGATGAAAAACTTTAAAAAAGCAGTGTGTATTGCAACACTTCTCGGCTCAGCAGGCTTTATGTCTAACGCCATTGCGGCAGACAACTTGGCAGAATTCCACGGTGAAAACCAAGAGTGTGATAGCTGCCACATGCCAGATGGTGAGCTTTCAAACGACAGCTTAACTTACGAGAATGAACAGTGTGTAGCTTGCCACGGTACACTCGCTGAAGTTGCTGAAGAAACTAAACATGAGCACTACAATGCCCATGACTCTCATTTCCCTGGCGAAGTGGCTTGTACTTCTTGTCACAGCGCTCACGAAAAATCGATGGTCTACTGTGACTCTTGCCATAGCTTCGACTTTGACATGCCTTACACTAAGAAGTGGGAACGTCATGAGCCAAGCATCGATGAGTTATTAAAAGACACTGAAGATCGTCAAGCAGCCCTTGCTGCAGCACCACGTGACACCGTTGATGTCGTTGTTGTCGGTTCAGGTGGCGCAGGTTTCTCTGCAGCGGTATCTGCAGTTGATCACGGCGCTAAAGTGATTCTAATTGAAAAAGAACCTGTTATTGGCGGTAACGCTAAGCTTGCAGCAGGTGGCATGAACGCCGCTTGGACTGATCAGCAAAAAGCCAAAGGCATTAAAGATAGTGTTGAGTCTATGTACAAAGACACTATGAAAGGTGGTCGTGACCTAAACGAGCCAGAGCTAGTTGAAGTACTCACTTCACACTCTAAAGGTTCTGTTGATTGGTTAACCGCAATGGGCGCAGATCTTAACGACGTAGGTCGTATGGGCGGCGCATCAGCCAACCGTTCACACCGTCCAACAGGTGGTGCAGGTGTGGGGGCTCACGTAATCCAAGTACTTTACGATAACGCGGTTAAGCGTGACGTTGATATGCGTATGAACACCCGTGGTATCGAAATTCTTAAAGACGATAAAGGCAATGTTAAAGGCCTACTCGTTAAAGGTATGTACAAAGGTTACTACTGGATTAAAGCTGACGCAGTTATCCTAGCAACAGGTGGTTTTGCTAAGAACAACGAGCGTGTATCAAAACTTGATCCTAAGTTAAAAGGCTTCATCTCAACTAACCAACCTGGTGCCACAGGTGACGGTATCGACGTAGCAGGTAATGCAGGCGCGGCGATGACAGATCTACAATACATCCAGGCTCACCCAACATTATCTGTTAAAGGTGGTGTGATGGTTACTGAAGCGGTTCGTGGTAACGGCGCAATCTTGGTTAACCGTGAAGGTAAGCGCTTCGTCAACGAAATCACCACACGTGATAAGGCTTCTGCAGCGATTTTGAACCAAACAGGCAAATCAGCCTTCCTAATCTTTGATGACTCAGTACGTAAGTCGCTAAGTAAGATTGATAAGTACATCGGTCTAGGTGTTGTACCAAGTGCTGACTCGCTAGTTAAACTAGGTGAGCAGACAGGTATTGACGGTAAGAACCTAACTGAAGCTGTTGCACGCTACAACACACTTGTTAAGAGCGGTAAGGATGCAGACTTTGAACGTCCTAACCTACCTCGTGCTCTTAACGAAGGTAACTACTACGCAATCGAAGTGACTCCTGGTGTTCACCACACTATGGGCGGCGTGAAGATTGACTCTAAAGCTGAAATCATGAACGCGAAGCAGCAAGTTATCCCAGGTCTATATGGCGCAGGTGAAGTAACTGGTGGTGTTCACGGTGCTAACCGTCTAGGTGGTAACGCTATCTCTGATATCGTCACCTTCGGTAGAATGGCTGGTGAGAATGCAGCGGCTTATTCTAAAAAGAATTAGTCGAAAAAGAGCTAACTTTTCGAAATGTTAGTTTGATAAAGGCTAGCTCCAGAGTTTCTCTCTAAGTTAACCTTTAAATTGAAAGCCTTCATCTTATAGATGGAGGCTTTTTTGTTTGTGCAACTTTTGTGTTTAGTTGCTTAGTTGCTTAGTTGCTTAATGTTTAATGCAATCAAACTTCGTTTGATAAAGGTCGTGGCGTTGCACATTGGTAAGGCATCAGGCTGAGCCTGATGCATTTAAAGCTCGGGTGCGGGCGAAGCGCCGCGACGTTAGTTGTTAGACGAAGTCTAACTTAAAAGTCAGGCGCCGCCTGATAGCGATAAGCCCCAGCGCCAGAGCTAGGCGCAAAAAAAAGCACAACCCTACTAACATAGGATTGCGCTTTTTCTTCGGCTTTTGCTAGAACCTAGGACCTATCTCAACCCCTAGGACCTATCTTATTACCTATACAGCAGGTTCTTCGCTGTAATCAATACCGTGGTATTCAAGACAAGCATCAACTTCATTGGCTGAGCCTAAGATAACCGCTACACGTTGGTGAATCTCAGTTGGCTCAATATCCATAATGGTTTCATAACCCGTAGACGCTTTACCGCCTGCTTGCTCTACCAAGAATGCCATTGGGTTAGCTTCGTACATTAAACGCAGCTTGTATGGCTTTTCTGGGTTCTTATTATCTGTCGGATAAGTGAAAATACCGCCGCGACAAAGTACGCGGTGTACGTCGCCAACCATGGCTGCAATCCAGCGCATGTTAAATGACTTTTCACGTGGGCCAATTTGACCTAGCAGCAAGTCGCTGATGTAAGTCTGCATTGGCGCTTCCCAGAAGCGTTGGTTTGACATGTTAATCGCAAACTCGCCAGTGTCTTTGCTGATAGCCATTGCGCCATCTGTTAGCAAAAACTCGTTAGTTTCTGGGTTTAGGGTAAATAGCTGTACGCCTTGACCAGTCGTTAATGCCAACATGGTTGATGGACCGTATAGCACATAACCCGCCGCAACCTGGTTACGACCTGCTTGCAAGAAACTTTTTTCAGTTAGCTCGCCAGCAGGGGCTGGCAATACAGAGAAGATAGTACCTACAAGCGAGTTGATATCGATGTTAGAAGAGCCATCTAGTGGGTCAAAACATACTAGGAACTCGCCGTTAGCATCGGCTTCAACCACGTAGTCTTCTTCTTCCGATGCGATACCACGCACTGTGCCGTCGGCCTTTAGGGCATCTTTGAGCATATCATTGGTGATGATATCGAGTTTCTTCTGAGTCTCGCCTTGAACGTTTTCTTGTTCTGTTGCGCCTAACACGCCTGCTAGTGCGCCGTGGCGTACTGCGTGGCTAATCTCTTTAGAGGTGTTAGCTAGGGTAAGGATAAGTTTTTCAAGAGTAGGAGAAATTGCTTGTGATGTCAGGTTTTCAGCCAGAGTTTGCATCTTGTTTCCTATACAATTTTACGTGAGTAAATTGAGTTTGAGGTCAGGACAAAAGTGTATTCTTTATTATTGTGGCGATGATACCTCAGTGCGCTAGTTTTTTCAGCCGTAAAGATTGGCTTTCTGCTTGATTGCTCTCAAGTAGGACTAAAGCAGGGTTTGAGTGCATAGTTTTTGTTTTGCTAATGATTAAGGCACAATGTAGGCGAATTTTCAGTCTAACTTTCAATTTGGAACGACTGAATAAGATTTCGCGATTAATCCAGGGAATAATAATGAAAAAGAATTGGATGAGTTTACTGCTAGCCTCTTTGCCTTTGGTGCTGAGCTCTACAGCAACTGCTCAAGCATCATCACTCCCCGGTGGCACCGAGCCACTCACTATCGAGCGTATGTACGCATCTCCTGCTCTTGCTGGCAGCAGCCCACGCGGGCTAAAGCTGTCACCAGATGGTAAGCGTGTTACCTATCTTGCTGGACGCAAAGACAATCAACATTTGTATGACTTATGGCAGATGGACGTAGCAAGCGGCAAGCAAAGCGTATTGATTGATGCTGATAAGCTTGAAGCGGGTGAATTGTCTGACGAAGAAAAGGCGCGCCGTGAGCGTCAGCGTATTTATGGTCAGGGGATCATGGAATACTTTTGGTCTGACGATGGTGAGGCGATTTTAATTCCCGCTGCGGGCTTGCTGTACTACTACTCGGTCAATGACAACAAGGTAAAACTGCTTGAAACGGGTGAGGGCTTTGCGACTGATGCGAGACTCTCGCCTAAAGGGCATTTTGTGTCGTTTGTGCGTGAGCAAAACTTGTATGTGTTGGACTTAAAAACGCAAAAGATCACCGCGCTGACTACCGATGGCGGCGGCGCGATTAAAAATGCCATGGCCGAATTTGTAGCTCAAGAAGAGATGGGCAGAATGACGGGTTACTGGTGGGCGCCCGATGAGTCTGCGATTGCCTATACCCGTATCGACGAGTCAGGTGTTGAGTTGGTGACTCGCAACGAAATTTATGCCGATGGAATTAAGCTGACCGAGCAGCGTTATCCCTATGCCGGTGAAAATAACGTTAGCGTTGAGCTGGGCGTCGTATCACTTAACAGTAAAAAAGTGGCTTGGATTGATTTAGGTAAAGACACTGATATTTACCTGCCGCGAGTAAAATGGTTACCTGACAGTAAGCACTTGTCTTATCAGTGGCAGAGCCGCGATCAGCAAGCGTTAGATCTGCGCGTGGTGGCGATTGATGACATTAAAAACGATAAAGAATTAGTTAACGAACGCAGTGAAGCTTGGGTAAATCTTAATGACGACCTGCACTTTTTAAAGCAGCAAGATGCGTTTATCTGGGCGTCTGAGCGAGACGGTTTTAATCATCTGTATTTGATTGGTCTAGATGGCAAGGTTATTCGCCAGCTAACCTCTGGTGATTGGGCGGTCGATGCGGTTGAATATGTTGACGAAAAAGCTGGAGATATCTACTTCACCGGTCGCAAGACTAAGGTCACCGAGAAGCAACTTTATCGCGTGGCACTCAGTGGTGGCAAGGTTGAAAGCATCAGCCAGCGTAGCGGTATGCACGAGGCGGTATTTGCCGACAATAAACCAGTGTACCTCGATTATTTTAGTAGTCTTTCACAGCCGCCACAGGTGAGCCTGCACGACCGTAGCGGTGAGCGCCTAGCCTGGGTTGAGCAAAACGAAGTTAAAAAGGGTCACCCGCTATATAACTACTTTGGTTTATGGCAGGTACCTGAATTTGGTGAACTAAAGGCTGAAGATGGCCAGATGTTGCAATACCGATTGTATAAACCGACGAACTTTGATGCATCGAAGAAGTATCCTGTGGTGGTGCGCGTTTATGGCGGCCCACATGCGCAGCTGGTGGTGAACAGCTGGAGTCATCAAGACTACTTTACTCAGCACCTGTTGCAACAAGGCTATATTGTTTATCAGCTCGATAACCGTGGCTCGGCGCACCGTGGCACCAAGTTTGAATATGTGATTTATAAGCAGCTTGGTGAGGTAGAGGTTAACGATCAGAAGGTGGGCGTGGATTACCTACGTACTTTGCCTTTCGTCGATTCTGATAATATCGCAATCTATGGCCATAGCTATGGCGGTTATATGGCGTTAATGAGCCTATTTAAGGCGCCGGATTACTTTAAGGCGGCTATTTCAGGTGCGCCAGTATCAGACTGGTCACTTTACGATACTCACTACACTGAGCGTTACTTAGGCCACCCTGAGACGAATGCTGAAGGTTATGAGGCCAGCAGTGTGCTGCCGTATGTGACCGGCTATCAGTCAGGTTTGCTGATGTACCATGGTATGGCTGATGATAATGTCTTATTTGAGAACAGTACGCGCGTGTATAAGGCGCTGCAGGATGAGGGGAAGTTGTTTCAGATGATCGACTATCCAGGCTCTAAGCACTCGATGCGCGGTGAGAAGGTGAGGGTACATCTATATCGCTCATTAGCAGACTTTTTAGACCGTCAACTAAAGTAATTGGTTTGTTCTTGATTATTAAGTGTAAAGCGTAGTGGTGATTAATTATTAATGATCATTGCTACGTTTTTAATAATGATGAATTTTAAATTAAATATGATTAATAGTTAGCTTAGATGCTGAATGATGGCGCAATAGTATTTGTACAATTTATGCCAACCGATGGAATAGCTCCAATTGGCTACTACTTTGTAGGTAGTTAATTGTTGGGGGGATGCTTTGTTATTATTCGAAAAATAATCTTGAGCCTCAATTAAACTCAATTTTATTTAAGTAGATACTCTAATTATTGGACGCTGCCATTCACTCTTAGCGGCGGATTAAATATAAACATAAAAAAAGCCAGTCAATTGACTGGCTTTTTATTTATCAGCACTTCAATTAGTACTGAAACGGAGCTTAGAATTAATCTTCTAAGCTACCGCAAAAACGGTAACCTTCACCGTGGATTGTTGCGATGATTTCTGGCGTATCAGGTAAGCTTTCGAAGTGCTTACGGATACGACGGATTGTTACGTCAACAGTACGGTCGTGTGGCTTAAGCTCGCGGCCAGTCATCTTCATTAGAAGGTCTGCACGGCTTAAGATCTTACCTGGGTTCTCAACAAAGTGAAGCATAGCGCGGAATTCGCTGCGCGGTAGCTTGTATGACTCACCTTGTGGGCTAACAAGAGAACGGCTGTTGATTTCAAGGCTCCAACCGTTGAAACGGTAGAACTCAACTGCGCTTTTCTCTTCAGAATCTGTACCTGTGCTATTAACGCGAGTTAATAGGTTACGTGCACGGATTGTCAATTCACGTGGGTTGAATGGCTTAGTGATATAATCATCAGCACCAATTTCAAGACCTAGAATCTTATCAACTTCGTTATCACGACCTGTTAGGAAGATTAGACCGATATTATTAATTTCACGAAGTTCACGAGCTAGTAAAAGACCGTTTTTGCCTGGTAAGTTAATATCCATAACGACCAAGTTAACTTTGTTGTCTTGCATAGCCTTATGCATTTCAGCGCCGTCATTGGCTTCAGTGACCACATATCCTTCTGCTTCAAAAATACTTCTAAGTGTGTTTCTTGTTACTGCTTCATCTTCAACAATAAGAATGTGCGGGTTTTGCATATTAATTACCTAATCTCTGTCAATTCTAACCATGAGTATAATAAAGTTTATACTCCATCTAGTTATGCTGATAAATCACTGATACACGTAGGTGCTTTCAAAACTGGCTCGAAACAGCAACACACTGCATGATAAGCAAAGTATGGGTATCTCACATATGGAAAAACGTGAACTGTATAAACTTCGATTAACAATTGTAGGAAAAAGTTCCTTAACGACCGTTTTCTATGAAGTTTAAATGTTAAATCAAACATAGATCACATTTGATACAGCTGTGTGGATTACTCTTCTATCTGTTTCAGATATGTGTAACAAAATGTGTTCGTTACATGTATCGGCGTGAGTCAATCAACAAGCCCTATTGTACTCGTTTTAGGCATTTGTTAACAAATGAAATGTTAACAAAATTACTTGATGATATGATTTAGATCACTATTTCCAAACTATAGTATTGATTTAATTAGTTTTGATATTTTTGTCGCGTGTGACCTGTATCACGTAACTAGGAAGCGCTAACGAGTTTGCTATAATAATCCCACCTAAATCGGAGAATTTGTTAGCAATGAACAACTCAGTCGACAGCCTTTGGCACACTTATCAACAAACTGAATTTCTGTTTACTCAAACCTTATCCTCTCAATTATCGTTCGCTATCATCACTGCGTACAACCCAAAAGGAGTCGTGCTGACTCCTTGCCAAAATGGTCTTTTAGACCGAAAACTTCAACATGAAATACACAGATCGGGCTTTCCCTACCGAGCAATGATAGGCGCATCTCAAGATAGAAAGCATATGGAAAAGAGTTGGGCAATATCAACCGATAAGGCCTCGGCCATTAAACTCGGCTGCCAGTTTAATCAAAATGCCATTTATTATGTTGAAGCGGATCAATTGCAACTTGTTCCTTGCTTGTTGCCTTGCCAAGAAACATTGTTGGGCGCATTTTCTCCTCGGGTCAACTGGGTCATGGAGCTTCCAGATATGGTATGAAATTAAATCATCTAAGATTTCCATTGACTTAATTGGTTATTTTTTGATATTTTTTAACCTGTTATTTTGTATACAAAGCAGCTTTTTCGAAAGTAATTTGCTTCATACAAGGTAAGTACAGAAGAGGAGCGCTAACTAGGTAGTAAGTTGGAGGGGACCAAACTCCTATGATGGCTTATGAGGGAGATTAGCGCCGAGATATTCAATGCCATTTGGTCAGGCTTGAATGTTGGTTGTGCAGGCTGAATCCTGTCGATTGTCACCAATGTTTTTTTATGGTGGAGAGCTTCTGGTGACGATCGCTGTTTCCCCATCTTATGGGGTGCATATCATTGCACCAGGCTCTTCGAACGAAGTTAGTTCGGAGCTTATTCATGTTAGTTATTCAAAATACCCAATTTAGTCAGTGTCAGCCGTCTCTATATAATGTGGAGGCAGTACTATGTTGTTAGTCGATGCTTCATTATCTACAAGCTCGCAAGAGCAAACACAGTTAAACGTCGCCAAGTTTGGTGGCACTTCAGTGGCTGACTATGACGCCATGCAGCGCTGTGCAGATATTATTATTGCTAATCCACAAACCCGAGTGGTAGTTGTTAGCGCCTCGAGTGGCGTGACCAATCAGTTAGTGGCACTCACGCAGGCAGAAACCAGCGCGGAAGAGTCAAAGGCGCTGATTAAAAAGATCGCTTCTATTCAATATCAAATTCTAGATAAGCTAGGCAGCCCAAGTGATGTGGCGGCTCAAATTGATCGTACCTTGAGCCATATCGCGACCCTAAGCGAACGCTTAAAGCTTACCCGTAGCAAAGCCGTGATGGATGAACTCCTATCCCAGGGCGAGATGTGCTCATCTGTGTTTTTTGCTGCAGTGTTAAGAGAGAAGGGGGCTAACGCTTCAGCATTTGATGTTCGTCAAGTACTGCGCACCGATAGCCACCATGGCCGCGCCGAACCCCAAATAGAACAGATTGCTGAGCTTGCTCAAACACATCTTAAGCCACTACTTGCAGAGCAAGTGATTGTGACTCAAGGTTTTGTGGGCGCAGATAGTGAAGGCAACACCACAACCCTTGGCCGTGGTGGTAGCGATTATTCAGCCGCATTGCTGGCCGAAGCATTGCAAGCGACAGCGGTTGAGATCTGGACCGATGTAGCCGGCATTTACACCACAGACCCAAGACTTGCGCCTAATGCCAGTCCGATTGCCGAAATTAGCTTTAATGAAGCCGCTGAGATGGCGACCTTTGGCGCTAAAGTTTTACACCCTGCAACAATATTGCCTGCCGTAAGACAAAAAATTCAGGTGTTTGTTGGCTCAAGCTGGGCTCCTGAACAGGGCGGCACTTGGATCCGCCATACGGTACAAAGTGAGCCGGTATACCGCGCCGTTGCCGTGCGCCGCGATCAAACTTTACTTAATCTTCACAGCTTACAAATGCTGCATGCGCAAGGCTTCTTGGCTGAAACATTTGCAACCTTAGCCCGCCATAAGATCAGTGTTGATTTAATCACCACATCTGAGGTCAATGTGGCATTAACCTTAGATAAAACTGGCTCTGACTCAAGTGGGCAGGGCTTACTTAGCGAGGCGTTATTGCAAGAGTTGTCGCAGCATTGCCGCGTGCGTGTTGAAGATGGTTTAGCCTTGGTTGCGGTGATTGGCAACAATATTGCCTCGACGCCAGGCGTGTGCCGAAGGGTATTTGAAGTACTGGAAACTTATAATGTACGTATGATCTGCCAAGGAGCGAGTCCACATAACTTGTGTATTTTGGTCGATGAGGCCGAGGCGGCTAATGTGATCCGCGCCCTACATGAAAACTTATTTGAAAGTTAAGGCCTGGAAAACTAAATGTTTGAAAGCTGAATATTTGAAAGCTATGAGGTGGAAACTAAAGCTTTGAAGCCTCATTTAAACTAATTGCTAGGAACACGGTAATTTATGGAATTTACCCAATCGAGCCTGAAAGTCGGTGAATTGGCGACAGGACAGGAACTGAATGTTCCTGTTTATCGTATGGCAGGCAAAGACCCATTAGCGCCTAAGGTTTTTATTCAAGCCAATGTACACGGCGCTGAGGTGCAGGGTAACGCGGTTATTTTTCAGTTGATGAAACGATTAGAAAAAATGGATGTAAGAGGTGAGGTGACTCTGTTGCCGCTAGCCAACCCTCTAGGTATTAATCAGAAAAGCGGTGAGTTTACCCTGGGACGTTTCGACCCTATTACTGGGGTGAATTGGAACCGCGAATACTTAGATCATAACCTTGATGTTGCCAGTTGGTATCTGCAGCATTCTCATTTAGATAATGAGGCGCTTACTCAAGCCTTTCGTTTACATCTAATAGAGTCTTGCCAGTTGCATCTAAACAGTGAATGGGGCGTGACAACTGGAAAGCGCCTTGCGGTGACTTTGCAGTCTTTAGCGCATGCAGCTGATATTGTGATAGATCTGCATACAGGGCCTAAATCGTGTAAACATCTATATTGCCCACAATACGATGTGGCTTCAGCGGCTTACTTTTCTATTCCTTATAGCTTAGTGATCCCTAATGACTTTGGCGGCGCTATGGATGAAGCGGCATTTTGCCCCTGGTGGCAATTAACCGAATTTGTACAGTCTCAAGGACGCAGCTTTAAGGTGCCTGTTGGGGCGTTTACTTTAGAGCTTGGAAGCCAAGAACGTATCGATATGGAAGATGCGGCCAATGATGCGATGGGTATTTTGGCTTATTTAAGTCATCGAGGTGTGGTCAGTGATAAGGTTGAACCTGCCAAAATGACAAGGTATGGCTGTTACCTGAAAGATTATAAAAAGTTTCATGCACCAACGGCAGGCCTTGTTGAGTATCAAGCTGTGCTCGGTGAAAAGCTTGATGCGGGTCGTCCATTGGCAAATATATTAAGGCTGGATCTATATGGCACAGATAAAGAGTTAACTCCGCTTAGCCTTCAGCAAGATTGTGTACCTATCCTACATTTTGCCTCAGCTTCTGTGTACCAAGGCACTGAACTTTATAAGGTGATGACCAACCTGTTTGAGATTTAAATCATTCTAAAATCTTCAAAATGTCTAATGTTATGATAATGTACAAATCAAAGAGCAAGTACATATAAAGATTTTATTTGGAGCAATCTTATGAGACTAATCCCCTTACTGGCACTATTGTGTCTAGGTGCCGGTTGTACTGCAGATAAAGCAACTCCGGTAACAACTCTAGGGGTTAATCCTAGCAATGAAGATACTAACGCCAATTCCAATGCGAATTTAATTGCTGACGTTGCGGCAGAACCTTTAGTAACATCCTCATTAAAACGACAAACTGAAACATTGAAGCCAAATGGTAGAAGTTACTTATTAAACGGTGATAAATATACTGCTGACACCCCCCGGTTAGTTACAGGCACAGCTGTGTTTAACCCGAATATGTCGGAATCTGGTGTACTTAAAGGCAGCTTTGTTGTGCAAAGTAAGCAAACTGTCAATTTTGTAGAGCCGTCCTTTACAATTGAAACTATTGCCTCTGAAACTTACCGTCTAACGCCTGTAGATAACAATGCTGATTTATACGAGCTATACCTAATGCTTAAGGGGCATGAAAAGCTGATCCTGGTCGAAATAGAAATCGATTATAGCGGGCGTAGCAAGGCTGAGTACTATTAAAACGACGAATAAAGCAGAATAAAAAAGCCATAACTTTCGTTATGGCTTTTTATTGTGAAGTACATTTTTACAGCACTATCTTATGTCGCTAAAAGCGTTATTTGCGGCGACGAAGTCCAGCAAGCGGAAGTAGTATTAGTGATAACCAACCTAATGAGCCACCGCTAGTATCGACAATGTTGATTTCAACTTCATCTTCAACCTTAACGCTAACTTTACTAGTTACATCAGCTGTACCATCGTTGACAGTGACTTCAAACTCAAGAGTTTCGTTCTCTTCAACCATAGGTGCATTGAAGGTCGCAACGGCTTTGTCTGCATCAATGAGTTCTACACTCGTTCCTGAGAGCTGCTTCCAGCTATAGGTATGGCTATCTGCAGCGTTAGGATCAACAACTTTAGAAGACAGCGTTACAGCTTCACCTTCATCTACGCTTGTTGCGCTAGCACTTGCTGTCACGGTTGGAAGACGGTTGTCACAGGCGTATGTATCACCCGCTATAACATTAGAGAAGATGCTGGTTTGTGTATTCGTGAACGTGATGTCATCAATATACCAACCAGCGGCAAAACCAAATTCAGGTTCAGGCACTACAGCTGAGTCAGTTGCAATACGGAAGCGGAACTGGACTTCGTTACCATTCAAAGACTCACCAAAGCTAATGGTTTCCCAACCATAATTTAGGCCTGAGAAAGTATCTTGTCCGGCAATTGCAGCTTCAGTTTCTTCAAGAGCGGTATCGGTATAGCCATCACCTAGGAATGTTCCGCCCATTTTAGTAACATCAGCCCAATCTCCGCCATTAATACTGACTTCAACAACAGCTCCATCGTAGCCCGCTTCTAAGTTATATAAATGCCAGAAAGCAATAGTAAACTCGCCGTCGTAACCTACAGATGTTGGACGTGTTTGGTATCCTACATCAGAGGTAAAGCTATTGCCGGTAGCAGAGATAAAGCCATCCGTTGCATCCCACTGATCTAGACCAAAGGTACCCTTTGCCATATCACCACCAACCATCACAGTTTCGGTGAAATCTTTAAGCCTTGAAAGTGTATTCAAATCTTCATATTGAGTGGTACCAACTAGCTCACGGGTCTCAAAGTCAACATTGACTGTTGTTGATAGCGTGTACTCATCAGCTTCTACGCCGTCGGCAAGGTTTGGTACAAACTTAAGTACTAACTCGTCTCCCGTACCAGCTTCGTTTAGCGTAAATTCAATAGGCTCACTTGTAGCGGATGCAAATAAATTGATATCTGCAAAGCTGACCTTACCATCATTAGCAAAAGTGATATCGTGGTCACTGACGACTTCGATAGTACCCGTTAAGTCTGTTAACAGGCTGTCTCCACCATTTTCAATAGTGAAACTAACTGTACCCGTTTCGCCTTTATCTAAAATGCTATCTTTTGAGCAATAGCCTAGTGTCGACCCTTCGTAATCAGTATCTAACTGGTGATCAGCTACTTCAAAAGCAGATAAGGTCGTTTTGTATGACTCAACAACACCTGCGTGATCGGTAGAGAAACGGCTTGGCGATTTAGCTCCTAGCCCCATACCACGACGAGCAAAGGCACCGAGAATAACTTTGTAATCCTGTTCATCATTTGCAAATGCGGCAGCTAAAAGCGCATCACGACCTTCAGTAAAGGTCGGTGCCATAGGCATCATCTTATAACCAGCAACAAGGTAGCCTTTCATCAGCTCTTTTGCTTCATCAAAAGTATGTCGCTCATCATTTGCTAGCCCAATGAATGCGTCCCATAACATGGCTGCATAAACGGCACCAGAGCCATGAACTTCTGGGTCGCGTTCCACATAAGCGAAGGTCGATGGATTGATTTCCATATTAGTCGAGTATGGGAACTCACGAATACCATTAACAAAACTAGCTACATAAGTAGTATCACCATATCCACCGGCATAGTTTTCATTGCCAGTGATTAAGTTATCCGCAGCGTCAGAGCCGAACAGTAGGGCATGGAAGTCACCAAAACCTTCACCCATAGAGCGAGCTTGATTACTGCTTAGACCCGATCCATTACCGACTAAACGGTTACTGATGTAGTGTCCCCATTCATGTGCAACAATAGCGTTATCCCATGAACTATCCTTGAAAACACGGGATAAATCATTTTTGAACATATCTATCGACACTGTTTCATTTGCATCTAGTAGCGCATAAATAGCCGCCGCTTCATTTTGCGAAACCATCATGGCAGGAATGGTGATGCTTTCATCATCTCCAGCCATAGTAATTACGGCATCAGCATCTTTATTATTCGCGATGATTACAGCAATGGCGCCAGCATCTTGAGCATGTTTAACTTTTTGGGTAAATGCACAAGCGCCGCGATCGATTATTGCAATATTACCGGTTATATCAGCAGCATTGGTTGTTGCTTCACAACCGTCATAAATAGTGCCTGCAGCGCCATCGGTTACAGTTGAGCCATCATCAATACGAACGACACTTCCTGAAACCTTGAATGTATCCGGGCCAAATACTGAAAAACCAATATTTTCCAACATACCAATAGAGGTATGGGATGTAGCTGCGATACCAAAATCAACGCCATTTACAGCTTGGGTTGTTTCCCATAGGTACATTTGCATGCGCGGAGAGCCGCCATCGGCAGGTGTACTCATATTGGCATTATTAAAGCCTGAGTTATCTTGGACTTCTACGTTTAGTGCATCACCTTCAACGCCACCACGGCCGTAGTTTGATGCTTGAGCATTACCTGATACTTCATCAAAACCGTGGTCATAGAAGTCATCATGTAAATAGTTATTCATGAAGAATAGGTTAACAATTGCAGCCTTACGGTTGTTTACTGAATATTCAGCTTCTTTATCATTGTATGGGTAATCGAATGTATTGCTGCTTGTTATATCGGCAAGATAATCGCCATTGGAAAGCCCTTGCGGTGCAATTGCATCAACATATGCGGTGACGTTGTTACCTTGAGTAGAAGTTGCATCGCTCGCTAACCAAGGATCCCTAGTACTGATAGGGCCAGACTTTAATGACACCATTGGTGCATCTAGATAAGGAGCTGTTAGGTAGGCGTCAGTATCACTTCCAGCTGGGGCTGGCATAACATTACCGTGTGGGCTGTCCCAGGGTTTACCGTCTGCATCTGCATAGACACGGTAATTAAAATCAGCGGCGTGGCTAGTGAGGTTCTTCTTAAATAGCACTTCACCCGTTTTAGCTGAAATGACGTAGCCAAAATATTCTGAATCACGGCTGTCAAACTCACCAGTTTCTATTTCTACGTAGTGAGCAGCTACCATTTTGTTTTTATGTTCGAAAAATACTTTTTTAGCTCTAGGTTCGCCAACGATTACTTTGCTGTTTGAAGAGTTAACGACTGCAAATTTTTCATATTTATCATTTGAGGATTTTACATTTAACGTAATAGCATTTTTGTCGCCGCCCATTGCGTTAAATGCTGCGCTGATAGAGTTAGCTGCATCACCAAATGCACCATCAATGTTCTTTAGAGCAGAAAAAACAGATTTAGCTGCTCTTTCTGACGCAAAATAACCAGAAGATGCTACAAGTTTAAAGTCACGATCCATCATGATGTTAAATTCACGATTGAATACTTCTACTCCAGAAACTTCTTGTTTATATTTTGCAATGATAGGGCCGCGACCTAGATCATGTGTATTAACTAGAACTGCTTGAGCTACTCCCTGCTTTAAAGAAGATATTCCGGTTAATTTTCCTAAATAAAACTCAGCAGCATGTGAAGCCTTATTCTCTAAAGAAAGAGCTGCTAAGCTCGGTACAGACTGACTTTTACTTGCCCATTGAAAAGTTGTTCTGGCTAGCTGCGCGTCATACTGGTTAGGCATTCCGCTTACGGTGGGGGCATTAATGTACATTGTTTGTTGCTTGACAGTTTGAGTCACGTCAAATGATTTGTAAGTTGGAGATTCATCAGCATGGCTGACAGCAAGTGCAGCGTTAGAAACGAGTGCAGCAGTAATCGCTATAGATAATTTAGTTTTCACAACATTTTCCTTGTCAATTTGCCTAAACCTACATGGGTCGCGGTCATATTTTTCTTATTTTCTTGCTTTTTATAGCTACCCGAACTAAGTCGGTTGACAAGGTTGTAACATATAATTCAACTGTTGGTAACAAAAGTGTCGAAAAAAGTGTTTATAACTCTTTCCGATACATTTAGGTGTAATGACTAAAACTTATAACTTATTTTTATTAGTTTTAAGGCTTAACCGCCCGTACAATCGGGTTTTGCAGACTGATGAGTGTTTCAGTAGATTGGATCTCATCGATTGATTGGATACGATTAATCAGAACATGCTGCAGTCCATCAATAGACTGGCACATTACCTTTACAAATACACTGTAATTACCTGTGGTGTAATAGGCTTCAACCACCTCTTCTAAGGCATTGAGTTTGGAGATTGCTGCGGGGTAGTCACCGGCACTTTTTAAGTTGATACCGATAAAACAGCAGACGTCGTAACCCAGCGCTTTAGGGTTAACGGTGATCTGTGCCCCTGTGATGATCCCTGCTTGCTTCATTTTTTCGACGCGCACATGGATGGTACCAGCGCTCACTCCGAAGCGTTTAGCTAGCTCTGCGAAAGGGGTTCTGGCTTCTTTCATTAATGCAGATAAGATTTGATTATCGAGTGAGTCTCTTTGAAATGGGGTTTCCATAATAAATACGTCAATTGCTTATTGGTTAGTTAAACAATCTACGTATTTTCTGAGGAATATTCTACCAATTTATCAAATAAGTCAGTGACGGGGCTCACTTGTTTGCATCGTTAGATAGTGCTGCTTAGTTGATTCTGTTCAGTAGGAACAGCTCAGTAGGCTCAGCTTAGTTGCTAAGAAGGCTACTGCTCTCCCTTAGCTTCCATAAAGGGGACATCGCAACTGAAAGTCATTCTTGCTTTAGTATATGGATGGGTAATCGTGAGTGACTGAGCATGCAGCAGTAAACGCGGTGCGAGTCTTTTCGCTAATGGGTCAGCATAAAAGTTATCGCCTAAAATCGGATGACCCAAGGCCATCATATGCACGCGGAGCTGATGTGAACGACCCGTTATCGGTGTCAGCTTGACCAAGGTTGAGCGTTTACCACGACTGATCACTTCATAATGGGTCTGCGATGGCTTACCTACCTTATGGTCGACTTTTTGTTTCGGTCGATTAGGCCAGTCACAAATCAGCGGCAGATTAACGCTGCCATGAGTGTCTTTAACGTAACCAGCCACACGCGCATAATAGGTTTTTTCGGTTTCTCGGTCTCTAAATTGACGCTTTAGCTCAGACTCAGCGCTGCGCAATAATGCCACCACGATGACACCTGAGGTCGCCATATCCAAACGGTGTACTATTTTGGCATGAGGAAACTCTGCAAGTACGCGGTTATAGGTACTGTCGGCGTAAGCAGGATCTCGTCCCGGAACGGATAGTAGTCCTGAAGGCTTATTAACTACCATGATATCTTTATCTTGATAAAGTATTTCAAGCCAGGGCGTGGTTGGAGGTGAGTAGACGAAATCAGTCATGATGGAACCTTATTAAAAATGCGCGGCAAAGATACCTCTTAGACTGTTCTTCATGCAAGCAGATTTAAGATAATTGTGGCTACAATCGACACCAATCGTTATTCGTCAATGCAGACCTAGCAAAGAGTTGAAAGCTGATGCAATAGCGTTATGAAAATCCATTACCGTTGACATGCATTATGGCAAAGGTCCAAACCACAAAGGCCAATATACAGTGGATCAACGCATAAAAGGATTGATCTAAGCGGCCCATGCTTCTGGCATCCCAAATGAGTAAGCCGTGTAAAATGATTACGATAGGAAAAAGAGCAAGCAGTGGATAGAGGCTTAAAACACTGGCGTCACCAAATACCAGTCGACTGAGAAGCGCCCATACCACCATTAAACCTGTGATTATCGGCGGGAGTGCGATTCGATACTGCTCTGGGTATGGAAACATATTGTGCCTCTAATTAGTCCTGTTTATCCCAACGGCTTTTGCGCAATAATTTGCGCTTTATAACTGGCGTTAAGTAATTCTCCGAATAGATCTTCAGAGTAATGTAGGCAGCTCCAGTTAGCAAATATTGCTTTTAATTCACCCGCTTTAAGTAGAAAGTCAGGATTACGAGGTCGACCAATTTGAGCCTGCTGCTCGGTAAACGTCTCGTAAATGATCAGACCACCAGGCTTAATGCTATCGATAATCTGGTTAAGCAAAGGCCGGTGTAAGTAATTGAATACCAGTATTATGTCGTAGTGAGCTTGGGGGAGGAGTGGAGCACTGCCATCTTCGAGGTTCCATTCGAGTCGTTCGATGACAGTGGTTTTATCTGGCAGAGCAATATCAAGGCCTGTCAGGTCTTTATCAAGGTAGCTAACCTGGCAATTTCTATCGGTAAACCACTGGCCATTACGGCCACTGCCGCAGGCAAGATCTAGCACCTTGCAGGCGGGTGTTAGATAGTCTGATAAAGTAGCAAACTGGGTGATTAATTCTGCGCTATTAGCCTTTAACTTCTTTTCTGCCATCAATTCTGCGTCCGTGTACAACTGAAAAATGCCTCAAGCCTGCAGGGCCATGAGATACGACGACAGATAGTAACACGATAAAAATGAGCAGTTCCGGTTTATATGAGGCAAGAGGAATGAACAGTGCTAGCAAGCCAAGCTTGGCGATAGTGAGAACGCCTTTAAGCTGGATCAACCAGCGCCAGTCTCGCACCATCTCCCAGAGCATCATGGCTGAGCCTGTGCTCATGGCCATAATCCAATATATTTGCCACTGTTCTTGAGGTACATGTAACAAAATGCCACCGCCTGCACCAGTGATCCCTAATATGTGTAAAGCACGTAGTGCAGTCTTAGAAAAACGTTGGATCATAAATTGTTTTTCAGTGAGTTCTTTTCTGGCCATATTAAGGAGTCTTATACTGTTTGATTGTGGCAAATCTTATCAGGAAATAACCATTTTAAAAGTGTTGAGGGATCACACGCTCAGACACTAATGACGTTATGTAAGTTAATTAGCGGGGACGGCTGTATAAATCCTGTCCAATTAAGTACTGATGTCATAAATTTGTGAAGCAGATATCGATACCTGTTTAGTCTTAATGATAATCTCATATTCATTAGCTTACTCCTTGCTGTTATTGATATTTTTATGCTCAGTCAATAATAGAAAAGGTCTGAATTGATAAGAGAACGTATCCTTTTCTTACCATCAATTCAGAGCAAGCAGGAAAGGCGAGCTGTCAGGAGCTCGCTTTTTCTTTATCACTTTTTCTTTCTCGCTTTTTTATCATTTACTCGCAAAGACATCCATCTTCAATCAGGTGTATACCCAAACGACTTGAAAATGCCCGCTGAATCCTGCATCTTCAACTGGCTTAGGTATCGTGTAATAGCCCTCAAACAAATCTGCTAATATCATAATACCGATTGGTATACACTGTTCTGGTTTTCCCTCCTCCTAAGGTAAGGTTTCTACAATGAAAATAGGCTTTTTTAGCGCCAAACATTACGACATGCAGCATTTTGACCGCACCAATACCGCATTCGGCGCCAGCATTGAATATTTCGATTATCGTCTTTGTATGCAAACAGTAAAATTAGCAGCAGGCTTTGAGGTTGTTTGTGCCTTTGTGAATGATTCCCTATGTGAAGAAGTGCTAGTTGAACTCGCTCAAGGCGGAACAAAGATTATTGCTATGCGCTGTGCAGGCTTTAATAACGTCGACCTACAGGCTGCAGAGCGCCTAGGGATGAAGGTCGTTAATGTGCCCGCTTACTCGCCTGAGTCAGTCGCAGAGCACACGGTGGCACTTATGCTAACCCTTAATCGTAAAATCCATAAAGCATACCAGCGTACCCGAGATGCAAATTTTTCTTTAGAAGGCCTAGTGGGCTTCAATATGCACGGCCGCACAGTGGGCGTGATTGGCACGGGTAAAATAGGCCTAGCGACCATTAAAGTATTGCAAGGTTTTGGCTGTAAAGTGGTAGCTCATGACCCTTATCCTAACCAAGCGGTTATTGATTTAGGCGTTGAGTACATAACGCTTGAGCAGCTATATCCTATTTGTGATGTTATTAGTCTGCATTGCCCGCTAACAAAAGAGAACCACCATTTATTAAGTGAGAGTAGCTTTGCAAAAATGAAGCCCGGCGTCATGGTTATTAACACCAGCCGTGGTGGTTTGCTTAATGCGCTCGATGCCATGGAAGCGCTGAAATCGGGACAACTGGGTTCGCTCGGTTTAGACGTATACGAGAATGAGAAAGAGCTTTTCTTTGAAGATAAGTCGAGTGAAATCATTCAAGATGACGTATTTAGACGCTTATCAGCCTGCCACAATGTGATATTTACCGGTCACCAGGCATTTTTAACCGAAGAAGCATTAGGTGCAATTGCACATACAACCTTAAGTAATGTTAAGCAGTTACTTGCAGGGGAACATTGCCCTAACGAGTTGTATTAACGCTTAAAGGTTAAGTAATCGATATTGCACTTATTTATCTGACTCGCTCAAGGAAAGCCGATGATCATTACTCAAGAAGTTCATGATATCTCGACCGCAACAGGAATCATGCGAACCTACCTGTATCGCCCCGATTGTGAGGGGCAGTTTGCCAGTATTATTTTCTACTCAGAGATATTTCAACAAACCGCCCCAATCGCAAGAGCTGCAGCGATTCTTGCTGGGCATGGCTTTGTGGTACTCGTGCCTGAAGTGTTTCATGAACTAAACCCTATCGGTACCGTGCTTGAGTACGATGATATCGGTAAAGATAAAGGCAATGCAGACAAATTTGCTAAGCGCCTTGAAGACCATGATAGTGATACCGAGGCCCTGGTCGACTTTGCTCGCAGCTTAAGTTTTTGCAGTAGCAATATCGGCAGCATGGGCGTTTGTATTGGTGGCCACCTTGCTTATCGCGCGGCGCTTAATCCAGATATTCAGGGGGCATTTTGTTTGTACCCAACAGACATACACTCCAACACCTTGCCTTGTGATAAAGGTAATGATTCATTGAGCCGTACGGGTGATATTGCTGCAGAGTTGGTGATGGTGTTTGGTAAGCAAGATCCCCATGTTTCTGCGCAGGGGCGAAAGCTTCTCTATGAGCAGCTTGAAGCCAAAGAGGTTAAGTTTAACTGGCTGGAGGTGAACGCCCAGCATGCCTTTATGCGAGATGAGGGTGACAGGTATGATCCAGCGTTAGCGATTCAGATGTATCTGCAAGCGGTAGCGTTTTTTCAGCGAACGCTGAAGTAACGAACTAAGAATAAAGCACTAAGCATAAAACGCTAACAATAAAAGGTGTAATCACATTCCAGAATAAGACTGCGAATAAAAAAAGGGCCAGTATTACTGGCCCTTTTGTATGTCACGGAGTAAATACTAATCATTAACCTTGCTGGTATGCAGCAAGCTCATCAGTGCTCACGCGAGCAATGAAAGTGCTATCTAGGTAGAAGTCGACATGCTCGTCTTGCTTAACACCTGACATTACCTGTTGGCTGCCATCTTCATAAACCAATGTCATGGCCAAAGTATTGTCATCAGTCGCTACCATTGAAGCGCTAGTTAACTTGATGTTTTTTAGCGGGGCGCTAGTTAGATCGCCATCAATGTGTTGGTTCACTTTGAAAATAGCTTCAACTGGCATATCGACTACCGCTGGGGAACGGCCAGTGATAGGGTTTGTGCCCGTCCAGAACTCGATGCTGTTAAGGATAAATAGATCGCCAGTTGCAGCGAAGCCATAAATTGGGCTCATAAGTATAAATAGACCAGCACGGCCATAACGGTTATCAACCGCGCTAAGGTTAGCTTTAGTTACCATAGCACTTAGGCCCATTTGGCCCATACAACCGGTAAGTTGAGTGCTTAGAATTGCCGTTAGCGCGACGGCAGAGATTGTCTTTTTCATTGGTTTAATATTACTGAATTGAGAATGGCGCTGATTGTATGTATAAGCCAAAAATGAAATGTGACAGCGCTAGCAAATCCAGGTTGGTAAATTGTAGTGTTTGTCTTGATCTTTGCGGTGCTTGTTTGCTCGGTGTGGTATTTGTTTTTAAGTTTGGTTTTGTGCTGTTTTTTGTCTGGTAATGTGGGTTAATTGTTGCTGCTTATGCGCGGTATCAGCGCTTGTTACATCTAGAGCGTCACCATTTTATTAAAGTACTATTTAACGCATAATAGTTAACGCATAATAGCGCTCCAAATATCGGAGAACGCATGTCAGATTATCAAGTATTACACCAAACCCAAGACGAATATGGTCCGCTTATTGTATTAGAGGATAAGGAAACACGGATCCTCGCGTTTGGCGATAACGACGAACAAAGCAAATTGCTCAAGGCCACTCCGCATATTCCGCAGCACACCTATGTGCAAGCCATGTTGCTGGTTCTACTCTATAGCCAACCTAAAAGTGCAATTGTGCTTGGGCTCGGTGGTGGTGGACTTATTCATGCGCTGCGCCACTTTGATGCGGGTATTAAGTTAACGGCAGTAGAGTTAAGAGATGACGTGATAGCGCTGGCTAAGCGATATTTCCAGTTGCCGCTGAGTAAAAAGCTTAAAGTCATTCATCAAGATGCCAAGCAATTTCTAGAGGCTAGCGATCATAAGAAGGTGGATATTGTTTTTGCTGATATCTACAGCGCGGAAGGGGTGGATGCCGCGCAGGTGTCACAGGCCTTTATTGCCCAGTGCGCGGCCTTAATTAAAGCCGATGGCTACTTGGTTCTCAATTGCTGGAAAGAGCATAGCCAAAACCGTGAGCTACTTGCCTACCTTAATATGCATTTTGTAGAAGTACGTGCTTGCCTAACTGGCAGTGGCAATTGGGTGGTGTTTGCGGGTAAGGTCAAGCGCGACATTAGCGCCAGTGCACTCAAGACCAAGGCGCAGTCCTTATCGCAGCAGCTTGATTTTCAGTTGGCGAGATCGCTAACCCGCTTCGACCTTTGGGAGTAAAGTAAAAGTCTGGGAGTAAGAGTAAAGTCTCGCTAATACTTATCGATGTGTTAGCGAGTCTATTTTCTACTTATAGTTTTTAGCTTCTCTGTGCCAAAATCCAAATTTGCTTGCCCTCTTTTACTTAAAACCTTTAAGTCCATTTTTTATCGTACTTATGCACCGTACTTATGCGTCGTACTTTTCAGGCGAAAGCCTGATATCGCAGGCTTGTTAATCTTGTTCGGAAAAACAGATTAGCATGATAGCTTTTACCCGTTATCATTAATTCATTGGCTCCGCTATTATTCTTCCATCGAAAACGAACTGGCGTTAAAAGACTCATCATCACTCATTCAGTTTGTTGAATTTTAAGAAATAGTATTTTCAACTTTAATTATAAAACGGAGCATTACATGCATCAGTCAATTATCAACTCTACAATCAAGCCATTCACAGCAACTGCTTTTCACAAAGGTGACTTCCACCCAGTGACAGAGCAAGACCTATTAGGTAAGTGGTCAGTCGTATTCTTCTACCCAGCTGACTTTACCTTTGTATGCCCAACTGAACTAGGCGACATGGCTGACCATTACGAGAAGCTACAGGCTATGGGCGTTGAAGTTTACTCAGTATCTACTGACACTCACTTCACTCACAAAGCATGGCATGCAAGTTCAGACACCATCAACAAGATCCAGTATCCAATGATTGGTGACCCAACAGGCACTATCACACGTAATTTTGGTGTGATGATTGAAGAAGACGGTCTAGCACTACGCGGCACATTTGTTATCAACCCAGAAGGCGAGATTAAAGTGGCTGAAGTACATGACCTAGGTATTGGTCGTAGCGCAGCAGAGTTAGTTCGTAAAATTCAGGCTGCACAATATGTTGCAACACACGACGGTGAAGTTTGTCCGGCAGCATGGCAGCCAGGTGAAGCAACACTTGCACCATCAATCGACCTAGTCGGTAAGATTTAAATCTAAATCTAAATCTAAATCTAAATCTAGATTGAGTTGAAAGTAAGGTGTTTACCTCGCTAGCTTGTCCCCAAACGGGTTAGCTTGGTAGCCATCTTCACCAGGCTCTCTCCATTGTTCAGCTTAGTGCCCCCCTGCAAGCTAAGCTGAACAAACTCTTATTTCTACAGCCTTTTTTACTTTTTTATTTTTAATGAGTTAGTACGATTTATATAACTGTTTTACTTTTTATTTTCTGTATCCACTTTTTATTTTTTGTGAGCACTCTTTGTTTTGGTTAACACTAAACCGCATTATGGCTAGTGCTGCCTGCTCACCTATACCAGATTAGCTTTTAATATTTAGGAGTCATCATGTTAGATGCAAACGTCAAGAATCAACTGAACACTTATTTGCAAAACCTCAAGCACCCAGTTGAGCTGGTTGTATCTATTGATGACAGCCCAAAAGCGCAAGAGCTTAAATCTTTAGCGGCAGATATTGATAGCCTATCTTCACTTATTTCAGTGACTGAGCAAGTGGGTAAGCGCACGCCGTCAATGTCGGTGATTAACCCGGATCTAGGTCAAGGGATTGGCAGCCAAATTACTTTTGCAGGTCTGCCTATGGGGCATGAGTTCACATCACTAGTGCTTGCCTTACTGCACAGCGGCGGGCATCCAATAAAATTGGATGCCGATGTGATTGAGCAAATTCGTCAACTGCCGGGCGAGTATCAGTTTGAGACTTATGTGTCGCTAAGCTGCCAGACATGCCCGGAAGTAGTGCAAGCACTGAATATGATGGCGGCGATTAACCCTAACATTACTAACGTGATGATTGATGGTTCATTGTTCCAGGATGAAGTGAATGAACGTAACATCATGGCCGTACCTTCTGTTTACCTTAATGGCGAGCAGTTCTCTATGGGAGCCATTAGTACTGTAGAGATCTTAAATAAGCTTGATGTGAATGCTGCCGGTAGAAAAGCCGAGCAGTTAAATGAAAAAGAACCGTTTGAGGTATTAGTGGTGGGGGGCGGCCCAGCTGGCGCATCGGCTGCCATTTATGCGGCGCGTAAAGGTTTACGTACCGGTATTGTCGCCGACAAGTTTGGTGGTCAAGTGGCTGAAACGGTAGGTATTGAAAACTTTATCTCGGTTAAGGCGACTGAAGGACCAAAGTTGGTCGCTAATCTTGAAGCTCACGTGCATGAATATGACGTGGATATCATGGATAACCAACGCGCTTTGAGCTTAAAGTCGGGTGAGCTATTTGAGTTAACCCTTGAAAGTGGCGCGGTGCTGCGCAGTAAAACAATTTTATTAGCAACGGGTGCTCGTTGGCGTGAAATGAACGTACCGGGTGAGCAAGAGTATCGTGGTAGTGGCGTGGCATACTGTCCACATTGCGATGGCCCACTGTTTAAAGGTAAGCGTGTTGCTGTGATTGGCGGTGGTAACTCTGGCATCGAAGCGGCAATCGATTTAGCCAATATCGTTGAGCACGTTACTGTGCTTGAGTTTGATAAAAGCTTACGCGCCGATGATGTATTGCAGCGTAAAGCAAAATCGATGGGCAATATCGAGATTATTACACAGGCGATGACCACAGAAGTGACCGGTGATGGTAAGCGCGTTAATGGCCTTAACTACACCGATAGAGCAACAGGTGAGTCGCATCATGTTGAACTTGCTGGCATATTTGTTCAGATTGGTTTAGTGCCAAACTCA
Source organism: Shewanella sp. 30m-14 (assembly GCF_052977125.1). Classification (NCBI taxonomy): domain Bacteria; kingdom Pseudomonadati; phylum Pseudomonadota; class Gammaproteobacteria; order Alteromonadales; family Shewanellaceae; genus Shewanella; species Shewanella sp. 30m-14. The sequence continues at coordinate 89,837 of NZ_JBRILW010000004.1, forward strand.
GAATGGTTAAAAGACACTATTGATATGACAGCTCGCGGTGAAATTACTGTCGATGCTAAAGGTGAAACGTCATTGCCAGGTGTGTTTGCCGCAGGTGATGTCACTAACTCCGCTTATAAACAGATAATTATCGCCATGGGCAGTGGTGCAACGGCTTCGCTAGGCGCATTTGATTACCTAATTCGTCATAATGTTGATGACTCTCATACCGGTAAAGTTGAAGACTCTACACATAAGAAAGTTGAAGACTCTACACATAAGAAAGTTGATGACTCTAGCAGCGATAATGTTGCAGCCTAAAGCGATTAGTCGTTACTATAAAGCCAGCAAAAGCTGGCTTTTTTAGTGGATGAGTCATAGAGCTGTAATAAGTAATGGAGAATGGCCCTGAATTCACATCGATATCACGCGCAGATAAAAAGAGAAACGTTTACCATTTTAAAGCGCGGTATTTTATGGGCGACTTACGTCAGTTGTGCGCTGTTATTTGTGGTGCTGGCCAATACGTATTATTTTGATAGCCTTTATGATGACATTCAGTTACTCCAATTAAAAACCCTGCCATTGTTTGCTGTTGTTTTTATCGGGATTATTACGGTAAAGCTTAAAGGGCTTGGCCGTATTAGCGTAAATAAAACATATGCCTACCTAGCGTTTTTAACTATTGGCTGGTGTTACGTTCTCATCAATCTTGCCTTGTTATCTGCACAGAATATGCCGGGAATAGAGTCATTAGCTGACGTTCTAGTACTGGTTTTTGCGTTAGCCTTATTTCCCCATCGCCATGCAATGCTACTGACTATTCTGCCATTTTTGATTTTTAGTGCGAGCTACCATTCACTGCAATATTCGCAAGTGTTGGTTTATCCCATCACCAAGTTTTTATGTTTTTTTGGCATTATCTTATCAGGCCAGAAAATTATCTCTGGTTGGTTATTTAAAGCTGTGACCCGTAATATCGAGAATAAGAAATTAATGCAGCAGTTTAAGCACTTAGCTTTGATTGATGGGTTGACCAATATCAGTAATCGCCGTCACTTTGATGAGGTGTTAACTCAAGAGATGAAAGCGTCACTTCGAAGTGACAAACCGTTATCCATTATCATGGTCGATGTGGATTTCTTTAAGCCGCTTAATGATAGTCTTGGTCATCAAGTGGGCGATGAGTATTTGATTAACGTTGCTAAGGTATTGAACTGTGCGCTTGAAAGGCCGAGGGATCTCGTGGCGCGTTATGGCGGTGAAGAATTTGTGGTGGCTCTACCTGATACGGATTTAACTGGCGCGGTAAAGGTCGCTGCAAAGATCCAACGTGCATTAGCTGAAGCTAAACTCGTGCATCCGAGTTCTACAGCCTCAAAATATGTCACCGTTTCTCAAGGTGTGGCGCAGTGGCAAATATCTATGGAGGCCGCTGAATTGTTACAGGTAGCTGACCGCTTGTTATATCAAGCAAAGTCAGCGGGACGAGATAGGTACTTATACCCAACTGATCTAAAGGTGGGTATATATGAATCCATCGACAGTGGTAACCAGAGCCGAGAATCACTAAATGAAGCGAGTTAGGCCGTAGTATTGATATTGTGGCCAGTGTTACCGACAGGCGCTTGTGGGGTATCGGGTATCGCGGCATTGATCAAACTTAATGCGATATCACCTTCAATTTTTTGTTGGTCTTTAGCCATTTGCGCGACTTTAACGCCAACATCGCCATGGCTCATGTTAGGTTGAAGATTCGCACTAGAAATAGTAACTGCCATATGTAGCTCGATTAATTAAGAATGTTATTTGGTTATCGGCGCGCACTTTAAAGACTTAAGGTCAGTCGTGTTACAGAGTGTATCGGTTTTAAAGCTAAGGCGGAAAAGAAGGTTCTAGGAAAACAGGTTCTAGGTCCTAGGAAAAGCAAAGCCGATACAAGCTAAGACGGGAAGAGTCGGACGGCCAGCGGCCTAGGGAACGTGACAGCGTCACTTACGGAGCGCTGCGCTCACGGTAAAAGCGGTAAAGCTAAGAAAGAGTAAAGATGATAAAAGCAAAGAAGAGCAGCCAGAAAACATATTCTCTTTTGTAGGTTGGGCTTTAGCCCATCAATCATGGTTTTATACTAGATTTGTCGGCATAAATACCGACCTACGGAAAGAAGGGGCTAGGTTTGAGGAAAAGCAGGCCCTAGGTCCTAGGAAAAGCAAAGACGGTTCAAGCTAAGACGGGAAGAGCCGTACGGCCAGCGGCCTAGGGAACGTGACAGCGTCACTTACGGAGCGCTGCGCTCACGGTAAAAGCGGTAAAGCTAAGAAAGAGTAAAGATGATAAAAGCAAAGAAGAGCAGCCAGAAAACATATTCTCTTTTGTAGGTTGGGCTTTAGCCCATCAATCTTGGTTTTATACTAGATTTGTCGGCATAAATACCGACCTACGGAAAAGAAGGGGCCAAATTTCGTTGTTCGCTACAGGAAAAGCAAAAGCGATAAATGTGGCTCACCACGGCGAATATGGTGAAGCCATGTGCTAATAAGCGAGAGCTAGGGATAGCGAACTGGCGGTTAAACACGGATGTTGTTGGAACTCGGAGGACACGAACAAAGGCAACGGCTTAAGCTTTTTAAGATCTTCACCTGCGTACTCCTCGTGAAAGCGCAGCGCTTCGTGGTTGGATTAGCGCTTTGTAAAAAAATGTAATCACCTTTATTCGAAGGTAAACACGTTTTGGGGCAAAAGCAATTCACCACGAAGGACACGGAGATCACGGAGAAGAGCCACAGCCGAGGCCTGTTAAGCTCTTCATCTTTACCTCCGTGCTCTCCGTGAAGCGCAGCGCTTCGTGGTGAGATTCATGCTTTTTGAAGAGCTATGTCTGTCCTAGATTTTCACAAGCTTAACTCTTCAGTTAAGAAAACTATGATTTTGCAATCCGTGATTTCTCAATCCCCTTGCGAATAAGGGTAATGATAAAGGTCAGCACGATAGAGCTTAAGATAAGGCCAATCGCTAAGGCCACATTTTGCAGCGCCGTTGGGTCGATAGCTAGCATACCACCTAGGCCCATCATCATAATGCCCGACATGAGCTTAAGGGTTTGGCCTTCTTTTTCGGTGAGCTTGCGTTTACCTAGTGACACACTAAAGGCAATAACAATCGCCGCGAGTGGGATGACATACACCACGTTGTACATCACCAGGTACATGTAACGCTCAAATGTGTCTAGGTCATGCATCGACAATACGCTGGTGTAGATCATCGGGAAGCCAGCTGTGCAGAGTAACTCATACGCGTTGGCTAAAATCGATAACACCACGGTACCGGCTATCATGGCGGTCATGCTGCTGGCGCTGGTGAGTTTACCCATACGTTTAATCAACCCGGTGCGGTTCTCTGCAGACATGGATAAAGTGACTTCGCCTTTAGTAAAGAAGTAGTCTTTGATGTTTACCGCGCCTGCGACGAGCGCCAACATACCCGCCCCGAGAATAATCCAGCCGCCGTCGCTACCAGCGCCAAGTAGTTGGAAGATATTCAGCCATGCGCTCATAAAGATGAAGTAGATAAAGCCTGAGAAGAATACGAAGATGCCACCGACAATTAACATGCGAGTGCGGCTCTTGGCGTTAACCATAATTGAAAGTAGAAATAACAATACAAAGAAAGCGCAAGGATTAAAGGCATCGACGCCAGCCAGTACCACTGTTAATAGCGGTAGCGACATCTGCTCAGGGTGGACAACACCAACGAGTGGCAACTCAACGGGTTGCACATCAGAAGAGGCTATTTCACTGGTACTATCTAAACCTAAATCTAAATCACAGGTGCCTTCGCTGTCACTGCTTTCTTTACAGGTTTCAAATAGGCCCGCAGAGACGGGAGCAGCACTAGTGTATTGGCCCTCGGTTTCAGGGGCTAACTGACCACCAAGTGATACATAATATGACTTTAAGCGTTGCACTAAAAACTCACCAGTAACAGCTTGGCTACTGTAGCCTACCACCGCTTTTTCACCGCTAGCAAAGTAAGGCACTGAACGCGCTTCTGTACCTGTTTGTTTGGCTATTTGCTGCCAAATCTTCATGGTACCGGAAGCAGTGATCATATGATCTTCCACCTCGATCCAGGGGTAACGCTCTGGCAGACTGTCGATAAATGGATGCGCTTCGGCGCAGTGTGGGCAGGTTTTAGACCAGAAGAAATACAGTTTTACCTTTAACTCCCCTTGGGAATTAGTGTAATGCCACATATTGGCTTCATTAATGGCAGTGTCATTAATGGAATTACCATTAACTGGGCTGTCAGCTGCAAAGCTTGGCATAGAAAGGCTTGAGAGAAATATGGCGATGAATAATAGAGCTGATTTGACCATGCGAACTCCAAAAGGCAAATTAGGCATGAATTGAGACTTAGGTTACCGATACTTTACTGTAATAGTTAGTATTTGCTAAATTAATGTGTGGTTTTTGCTACTGGAATCTCGAATAAATTACTTTTGGGAACTATGACTAGTTTTAGGTAATAGAATTAAACTTTTAGCAATAATTGTAATGGCTTGATTAAGCCGTTGTTTAACTAGTCATAACGAGCCACTCGTTATACATAGGTTTGATCGCTAAAAGCCTTATAAACAGTTTGATAGGTGTTGTGCATAGCTAGATTGCTGTTTTGGGGTACCTATGATCAATGTTGGCATTTTGTTAATAAAGACGCTGCAGGCTGACTAATGTTTGAGCGTTTTTTATAGTCGTTATCGGTTATTCATCTTTACTGGCAATTTGAATCTGCAGTTGCTCGGTTTCTGCAGCGCACCATACCACTGACACATTGCGGTTCTCGTCGGTACTTGCGGTTAATATTCGAGTGATCACGGGGGCGGGGTAAGCCGCATTATCAAGGTAAGTTTTTACTCTTTCAATACGCCTTTGTGCTAACCACTTATTATACTTGCGCGCTTCTTCAGTGGTTTGAGTTTGATTGACTTTAAATTCGAGCAGCAAATAACCGCTATTGGCTTGGGTGTTTTTACTTAACTTATCGAGTTGCGATGCGTAATGTCCTGCAAAATAAGAGCTATTCTTTGCATAAGGAATATCGACTATATGGGTTTGGTTATCACATTGTGCGGCCACGCTTCCTGCGAACAATAAACCAACTACGGCTATAGACTTCATTTTGTACATCCTTGATAACATGAAAACTTTTTAAAAACTAACAGCGTAAAAACAGCTGGATCGTTCAAATTCGAGAGCAATTTATGCTATTAGTATCTGAAAAGCAATCATCTTTAGATCAATTATTCTAATGATGCTTTGGCGGATATTAGAGTCAAACCCACAACCTAGTTTCACGACCTAATATGCTATTAACCAGGCTCATAAAATTGATGCCGCAATGTCGCCTAGGATGATGTGAGTTAGGTTACAGCTAAAAAAATACTGAGCGTGCATCAAGAGAGGGGCATTTTTACGGCTCAATTTAAGGTTAGAATTTTATCAATAACATAAGTATGTTATATGCTAGGTGTTTTGTTTATTGTCCTAGACTCTAGCGCGAGTTAGAGCCTGAACTAGAGCCTTAAATCGGGGGACAAAGTAGGGTTACTCTTATGATGACTCTGATTATGACAAAAGACAGCGTTGAAACACCATTGAGCCCAAACAAACAGATCTGTTTCTCGCTCCACTGCGTAATGACAGCCTCTATTAGCCTAGGTTATTGTGCAATGCCGTATATGCGTATTTAGTGGCGGTAATTATGGACTTTACTCAGCCTTTATAAATCAGTCTTTATAAATCTGTCGTAATAGTGGCTGAAACACTGATTGAAAAGCCGTTAAAGCAGTAGCAAAAATAACAGATGCACTTTAAGGAGCACAAATGGCGACAGTTGATCTTATCATTATTGGCGGTGGCATTAACGGTGCTGGTATTGCTCAGTGCGCGGCTGCGGCCGGTTATAGTGTGCTATTACTTGAACGAGACACTATTGCTGCGCAAACATCAGCCAACTCTAGCAAGCTTATTCACGGTGGCCTACGATATCTTGAGTCCGGACAACTGCCGTTAGTGAGAAAGTCACTGGCCGAGCGTAAAGCTTTGCTACAGCTTGCTCCCTCTTTAGTGAATCCAATCCCATTTTATATTCCCGTATATGACACCAGTCGTCGCAGTTCATGGGCGATCAGGGCGGGACTGAGTTTGTATGCCATGCTTAGCGATTTCGATGCGCTAGGGCAGTTTAAATCGATACCCTCAGTGCATTGGTCGAAAATCAAAGGGCTCAAACTCAACGGGCTTAAGGCTGTTTATCAATATTGGGATGCGCAAACAGACGACAAACTTCTGACCCAGGCGGTCGTAAAAAATGCCCGTTCTTTAGGTGCCCATGTTATTGAGCATGCAAAATGTACTCATATCGAGCATTTGCAAAGTCATTGTATCGTGCGTTACCAAGCCGACGGTGCTGAGCAAGAGGTAGAAGCGTTGGCGGTGGTGAACGCGGCGGGTCCCTGGGTGAACCATGTGTTAGATAATGTGGTCCCGCCCATTGCAGCAGAGCCCATAGAATGGGTGCAGGGCAGTCATTTGCTGCTCGATATTCCGGCTAATGACGGCATTCTTTACCTTGAGTCTTGCTTTGACAAACGGGTGATTTTTGTGATGCCTTGGAATGGTAATACCTTGATTGGCACCACTGAAGTCGTGCTTGATAAGTTAAACGGCAAACCCCAGATAACCGCCGAAGAGGAGGCGTATTTACTGGGTATTTATCAACACTACTTTGCCCAGTTTGGTGATGTAGAGGCATTGAAAACGCGGGTGGTTGACAGCTTTTGTGGAATTAGAGTGCTACCAAAACAGGCTGGCAATTCATTTGATCGCCCAAGAGATACCCTGCAAAAAAGTCAGCTAAGCCACCCTAAGTTATTAAGCCTCTATGGAGGCAAGCTGACAACTTATAGGACGACGGCAACAGAAGTGCTCGAATGGGTGGAAGACTCTATCGGTAAGCGCCAGCCATTAGCCGATTTTGAGCGACTAATGTTGGATTAGCTAAGCAGGTAAAGCAAAGCACTAAAAGATTTATATTGTTTTTAGCTTATCGCCTCTGCAAGCTTGGTTTAACTTGTGACAGATTACTGCCGTTTTTTTAGGTTTCATTATTTTGTAACGTTAGTGTCATATTCTGTATCTGTTATTCTAAGCAGCTTATTTAAAGCACTTATTTTAAAGGCGTCTTGGCGCACATATTGATGGATGGTTATGTTTCAAATTTTTCTTCGTTTTTTTTCGTTAGGCCTAGTGTCATTTGGCGGGCCAGCAGCGCACATCGGTTACTTTAGGCAGACTTTTGTACAGGAGCTGAAATGGCTCGATGACAAACACTATGGCAGCTTGGTGGCGTTAAGCCAGTTTATGCCTGGACCGGGCTCGAGCCAGGTGGGTTTTGCGATTGGTTACCATCGCGGCGGGCTGTTAGGGGCTATTTCCGCCTTTCTAGGCTTCACCCTTCCTTCGTTTATTCTATTATTTTTACTCGCAGTAACCAGTAGCCAGTGGCTGGATTATTCATTTACTCAAGGAATAATCCACGGGCTTAAACTACTGGCTGTGGTCGTGGTTGCTGATGCCATTTGGATTATGTTTAAGCAGTTTTGTCAGCGTAAGCAAGCCAAGCTATTAATGGTCTTAAGTTGCGTGATTATCTTGCTGCAGCCTTCGATGCTTGTACAGTTTGGCTTGCTCATCGTAGCCGCTATGGTGGGTCGCTATTACTTATCTGCTGAGGATGATGAACCTAAGGCAACGGCGCAGCAACCGATAAAACTCAACTTCTTTTGGTTAAGTATCTTCAGCGGCTTATTGATTGCTTCCTTGGTGGTCATAGGGTTATCTAAGCAAGCTGGGATATCGAATTTAACTGAGTTGTTTAGCCAGTTCTATCAAGTGGGTAGCATGGTTTTTGGCGGTGGGCATGTGGTGCTGCCTTTACTGCAATCGAGTGTTGGCGATGCGATGAGTAACGATCAGTTCTTAACGGGGTATGCGTTAGCTCAAGCTGTGCCGGGGCCTATGTTTGCCTTAGCCGCATTTTTAGGTGCAGAGATCTGGGTGCAACAGCCGTTAATGGGGGCCTTGGTTGCGACACTCGCTATTTTCCTGCCGGGATTCTTACTTATGCTGGTGGCACTTAAAAGCTGGCATGCTCTCAGCGCGCGGCCGCAAGTGGTAGGCGCGGTTGCGGGAGTGAATGCTTGTGTGGTCGGTTTCTTGTTGGCGGCGCTTTATAATCCTATATTTATCAGTGCTGTGCTATCTCCGCTTGATATGGCCTTGGTGGTGTTAGGTTTTGGTCTGTTTAAAATCTTTAAGCCAAATATATTTATCCTAGTGACAGGTTTTGGTGTTGCAGGGGCGCTAGTGGGCGCGTTTATGAGTTAGCAGCTAGCTAAACGAAAACCAACAAAAAGGCCGTAAGCGCATGCGCTTACGGCCTTTTTTGATCTACTTTGACGCTAGTTACGCTAGTTACGCTAGTTCTGCTGTCATTTCGGCTACTTCTTCTGCTACCTTTTCAGCTTTTACCGCACACACCTTGAACTCTGGGATTTTAGCCACTGGGTCGAGGGCGTTGTTAGTCAGCTTGTTGGCGGCAGATTCTGCAAAGTGGAACGGCAGGAACAAGACCCCAGCCTGAGCACGTTTAGTGACAAATGCCTTAATTTCAATCTCTCCGCGCCTTGTGCTGAGTTTGAGCATATCACCGTTATTCACGCCGAGCTTGTCAGCATCAAATACCGAAATCATCACCCTAGCGCTACCGAGTTGATTGAGTCCCTCAGTTTTGCGAGTCATGGTGCCAGTGTGGAATTGCTCCAATAAGCGTCCAGTTGATAAGACCAATGGATACTCTTTACACGGCATTTCGGCGGGAAGACGGTAGTGCACAGCGCGCATCTTACCTTTGCCATGAGTAAACTCTCTGGTATGCAAAATAGGCGTGCCAGGGTGACCTTCAGCTGGGCAGGGCCACTGCAGACCCTGGAGGCCATTGCTCGTTAGGCTGTCGATAACTTTCCAGGTAATGCCGCGATATTGTGGCGTGACGTCGGTGATCTCATGCCAAATCTGCTTTTCATTTTGGTAGCCCCAATCTTCACCCATCTTGGTGGCAATAAGTTGGATTATTTGCCAATCATTCTTGGCAAGACCCGGTGGCGTAACAGCGGGGAGTAACTGCTGCACTCGGCGCTCGGTATTGGTGAAATGCCCTAGCTTTTCGGCAAACGCGGCCGCAGGCAAGACCACATCGGCTAGCTCGGCAGTCTCTGTTAAGAAGATATCTTGCACCACTACAAACTCTGCCGCAGCTAGGCCTTGCAATACGTGCTTTTGGTCAGGATCGCTCAGCACTGGGTTTTCGCCCATGACATATAGCCCTTTAAGCTCGCCGTGAGATAACGCGTGCATCATCTCTGTTGCTGACAGTCCTACCTCTGCACTGAGATCTTCTTTTCCCCAAGCTTCGCGAAAGCGCATTTGGACCAGTGGGTCGTCAAGTTTCTGATAGCCGCTAAAGTAATTTGGCAGGGCGCCCATATCGCAGGCGCCTTGCACGTTACTCTGGCCGCGCAGAGGGTTAATTCCCGCTCCTTTTACGCCAATATTGCCACACAGTAACTGCAGGTTAGATATCGCGGTGACGTTATCGTGACCAGAAGTATGTTGAGTGATCCCCATGGCATAGTAGACTGCTGTTTTTTCTGCAGTACCGATAAGGTGAGCCATTTCGATAATATCTTTAGCGCTCACGCCGGTAATTAACTCTGCATTCTTAGGGCTGTAATCGGTGCTCATCACTTCATCATAGAGCTGACTAAAACCTTCGACTCTAGCTTGAATGTAATCAAGATCATGCCAATCATTTTTGATGATCTGCTGCATAATGGCATTCAGTAGCATGACATCTGAGCCCGGTCTGTGTGCCACATAAAGCTGGGCTTTATCGGCGATAGAGACGCGCTTAGGATCGGCAACGATTAAACGAGCACCATGTTCGCTTACTGCTTGCTTGATGCGAGAGGCGATAATCGGGTGAGCGCTTTCGGTATCTGAGCCAAGAATAAAGATAAGGTCGCTGTCTTTAATGCTTGGAATGTCGTTTGTCATCGCACCGCTGCCTAAGCTTTCGCGCAGTGCGGTAACCGTTGAGGCGTGACATAAGCGAGCGCAGTGGTCGATATTGTTATTACCAATAACGCTGCGGAAGAACTTTTGGAAAACGTAGTTATCTTCGTTAGTGGCTTTAGCTGAAGACAAACCCGCTAGCGCTTTATCACCATAGGTTTGTTTGATCTCCCCAAAGCGCTGCGCCACAACCGAGATGGCTTCTTCCCAACTCGCAGGCACTAATTGACCATTTTTGCGGATAAGCGGCGTGGTTAGGCGTTTGTCGCTGCCAACAAAGTCAAAACCAAAGCGACCTTTAACGCATAGCATGCCTTCATTTACAGGCGATGATGTATCACCACTGATATGGCGGATTTGGTTCTTTTGCTCATCCACATGCAAGTTAACTCGGCAACCAATGCCGCAATAGGTACAAATAGTCGATACGATTTTAAGCGGCGCTTTTTGTGCTGGTGTCAGCCCTTGAGTCTTATCGCGGGCATCAACTAGCGCGCCTGTTGGGCACACCTGTACACAGTTGCCACATTGCACGCAGTCGCTGTCGTTCATGCTAACGCTAAAGCCCACTCGCGGGGCTTTGCGCTCGTCACTTTCACTTGAGCTGGCACATGAGATTGGCAGGGCGTGGTAATGATCTTTGGCAAAAGATATCGCGTTGTGGCCACTGGCACCTTTACAGGTTTCAACACAGGCACCACAGCTAATGCAGCGGTTAGCATCAAAGGTAATAAATGGCGCGCTGGTATCAATGCTAAAATGTTGCGCCTGGCTAAGATCAAGCTCGCTGGCTTTAACCTTATACTCGGTCGCATAATCTCGTAGCTTACAGTCGGTGTTTGCCTGACAGGCACATTCTAAGCAGCGCGCGGCTTCCTTCATCGCTTCATCGGCGGCAAAGCCAAGTTCAACCTCACTAAAATTCAGGGCGCGCTGTAGCTTATCAAGCTCAGGCATTAGGCTGCGAGATTGCACACTTGCAGCAGGATAAAGCGCATCTGCCTTAAGGGATTTTAGTGCGCGAGTCTTAGCGGCCTTAGTTGAGTTAAATGGCTGTTTTACTAGCTCACAAGTCAAACCCTGGTTAAGGAGTTTCTCAATGGCATCGGCAGCTTTTCGACCATCAGCCACAGCAGCAACCGCGGTGGCTGGACCTGTACGAGAGTCGCCAATCACAAACAGTTTATCGAGCCCAGCAGATTGCCCTGCCGACATGGTGTGCTCGCAACCCTCGAAGGTATTCCAGCGAGTAAGAGCGACTTCACCAGTGGCAAGTTGGCTTTGTGGATCTTCAAGAAACGCCATATCAGGGGTTTGCGAAACCGCAGGGATCACGGTATCGAACGCTTCAGTAAAGGTCTCCCCCGTTGGGGTTGGGCTGCGACGACCAGAGCTGTCTGGTTCTCCAAGCGCCATCACTTCAAAGGTCACTTGTGCCACGCGGCCATTATCATCGCAGTGGTTTTCAATCGGATTGGTTAAGAAGTGGAACTTGATCCCTTCTTGCTCAGCTTCATGGATCTCATAGTCTTCTGCTGGCATTTCATCACGTGTACGGCGGTAGACCAGCGTGACATCGGCGCCATCACGTTTGGCTGTGCGGGCACAATCTATGGCGGTATTTCCACCACCAATCACTGCGACTTTTTTACCTGTGATGTATTGTTTGTCGGTGCAGTAATCTTTTAAATAATCTACGCCTAAATAACAGCCGTCTAGCTCGATACCGGGGTAGTTCATTGGCACGGCTTTTTGCGCGCCGATGGCTAAACAAACCGCATCAAAATCATCAATTAAACCGTTAAGGTGAATGTCACGACCAAGGCGTGTATCGGTTTTAATCTTGAGACCATTTTTACACAGCAGGTCAATTTCTTTATCGAGAATAGCCTTAGGCAGACGATACTCTGGAATGCCGTATCTTAACCAGCCGCCAGCTTGCGGCATTGACTCGAAAATAGTGACATTGTGACCATTATTCGACAGGTAATATCCTGCTGAAATGCCCGCTGGGCCGCTACCGATAATAGCAACTTTTTTATTGGTATCAGCAAGTCTTGGCGGCACATATGGCGCATCGCCTTCTAGATCTAAATCGGCGGCGTGACGTTTTAATTGGCGGATAGCAACAGGCTCATCGACCAAGCCACGGCGGCATTCAGATTCACAAAAAGCGGGGCAGACACGGCCAATAGAGAGTGGCAAAGGTAAGGTCTGCTTAATGACTTTAACGGCTTCAGTGTGATCGCCTTGAGCGATATGGTACAGGTAAGACTGTACGTCAACGCCCGCGGGGCAAGCCGTTTGGCAAGGCGCCTCACAGTCGGCAAAGTGATCAGACAAGATCACTTGCAGCGCCGCTTTTCGCTGTTTACTCAGCGCTGCTGATTGGGTGATCACTTGAATGTTTTGCGCAGCAATATCGCTAACAAGGGTTTCGCAGGCGCGCACATGGGTAATGCTGTTATCGTCTGTATGCAGCTCTACATGGCACAAATTACAGTGCTGCTTGCTATCGTGTACTAAAGAGCTTTTTACTAAATAACGGGCATTGCTCTTACACAGATTGGGGATGGCAATATCGGCATTAAGCGCGACATCTAACAGAGTGTCTTGTTGTTTGGCAACTAAGGTCTTGCCATCAATTATTATTTGTTTCATCGCATTGGCCTTTATTTATAGGGTCGCAGCTTGATTGAATACGCTTCATTAGGCTTTGAGAACCTAGGCGCAACATCAGCATTCACAGAGAACGGACTTGGCGAAATAGTTATAACTTGGAGTATACCTGTGGCCTTTTTTTACGCAGAAAATGCAGCTTGGATTTCAGTGGGAACTGCGGGGTATTTCACACTTGCAGCTTAAAATGTGCACCTTGGTTTTACTGGTGTACGGTAGTGCTGCGTCAGTTGGCGTTTTGTGGTCATTGGGCCTGGTTTATCGGTGGTTTGTCGGTGAATACAGTGCGGTTTGGTTATCGTGTCAGCGATTTTGTTCAATGTAAACCCCACCCAAGGCGCCGAAAAACCTTCAGTGAAAGCGTTGAAGGCCGCAGTGGCGCTAGATAATACTGCCGATATAACGTTAGCGGGAGGGCGGGGCGATAAAGGTCACGGAAGCGCAATAGATACCGTTGAGCAATGACACGAAATGGCGTTAAATGAAAACAATTGAGATTAGCGCAGTAGTAATATTTGGTTAAATATTAGTTTTTAGCACTTGAGTTAGCTTTGTTGAATAAAATTGCTGTTTTGTGCGCTTTTGCCGCTATGTTTCATGCAAAGCATGAGTTAAAATAGCGGGTTTTCTATCTGTGAATAATTGAGCCGATAATCGATGGCGTTGTGTCGTCATTGTTTCCTAGCCAAAAACTCATTTAAAAGTTGATTAAATCATGTTTGAAGTAAATCCAGTTAAATTCAAAATCAAGGAGCTCGCTGACCGTACCGACCTTCTTCGGGGGTATCTTTGACTACGATGCCAAAAGTGAGCGTCTAGAAGAAGTGAGCCGAGAGCTTGAAAGCTCTGAAGTTTGGAACGATCCAGATAACGCCCAAGCCTTAGGCAAAGAGCGTGCAGCCCTTGAAGCGGTAGTGAAAACTATCGATGATATGGACAGTGGCCTAGAAGATATCGAGGGTTTACTCGAACTTGCCGTTGAAGAAGATGATGAAGAAACCTTCAATGATGCCGCTGCTGAATTACAAGATCTTGAGAAGCGCTTAGAGGAACTTGAGTTCCGTCGCATGTTCTCGGGTCCACATGATGCATCAGATTGTTATTTAGATATTCAATCAGGTTCTGGCGGTACAGAGGCTCAAGACTGGGCAAACATGGTACTGCGTATGTTTTTACGTTGGGGTGATGCCCATGATTACAAACCTGAATTGATTGAAGTGACCGGTGGTGATGTTGCCGGCATTAAAGGCGCAACCATCAAGTTTACTGGCGAATATGCCTTTGGCTCACTGCGTACGGAAACCGGTGTACACCGTTTAGTCCGTAAGTCGCCATTTGACTCATCAGGTAAGCGTCACACCTCTTTCTGTTCGGTATTCGTTTACCCAGAGATTGATGACTCGATTGAGATTGATATCAATCCATCGGACTTAAGAATTGACACCTACCGTGCATCAGGCGCGGGTGGTCAGCACGTTAACAAAACTGAGTCAGCGATCCGTATTACGCATCTGCCGACCAACACTGTGGTGCAATGTCAGAACGACCGTTCGCAGCATAAAAACCGTGATGCAGCGATGAAACAGCTAAAAGCAAAACTGTATGAGCTAGAAATGCTTAAGCAGAATGCTGATAAGCAAGCCGCCGAAGATGCCAAGTCAGATATTGGCTGGGGCAGCCAGATCCGTTCATACGTGCTCGATGATGCACGTATTAAAGATCTACGTACCGGCGTTGAAAACCGAAATACCCAGAGCGTTTTAGATGGCGATCTGGACAAGTTTATTGAAGCTAGCCTGAAATCTGGCCTTTAACGAGAGAAGAAGATGACTGAACAAACACTAGACGAGAACAAGTTAATTGCAGAGCGTCGTGCAAAATTAGAGCACATTCGTACCAACTGCCCTGCAAACGGTCACCCGAACAACTTCGATCGCAAACACAAAGCGGCAGACATTCAAGCTGAATTTGGTCAAAACACCAAAGAAGAGCTTGAAGGCATGGGCATTGAGCGCTCTATCGCTGGCCGTGTTATGGCTAAGCGTGGTCCTTTCTTGGTGATCCAAGATGTGAGCGGTCGTATCCAAGCTTATGCGGGTAAAGATGTTCAAAAAGATCTTAAAGAGAAGTTCCTGGGTCTAGATATCGGTGACATCATCGGTGTGACCGGTCAGCTACACCTTTCAGGTAAGGGCGATCTATACGTGAACATGGAACAGTACCAGTTGCTAACTAAAGCACTGCGTCCACTGCCTGAAAAGTTCCACGGCCTAACAGACCAAGAGACGCGTTACCGTCAGCGTTATGTTGACTTGATCGTTAACGAAGATTCTCGTGCAGCCTTTATCATGCGTTCTAAAGTCGTTTCGGCTATTCGTAACTTCATGGTAAAGAAAGAGTTCATGGAAGTTGAAACACCAATGATGCACAGCATCCCAGGTGGCGCTTCTGCTCGTCCATTCGAGACGCATCACAATGCGCTTGATATCGCTATGTACCTGCGTATTGCTCCTGAGCTATACCTTAAGCGTTTAGTGGTCGGTGGTTTTGAGCGCGTATTCGAAATCAACCGTAACTTCCGTAACGAAGGTCTGTCTCCACGACATAACCCAGAATTCACTATGATGGAATTCTATATGGCGTATGCAGACTTTAACGATCTAATGGATCTGACTGAAGAGATGCTAAGCTCTATCGCGACTGAGCTTTGTGGTTCTCCACAGCTTCCATACGGTGAGCACACAGTTGACTTTGGTGGCCCATATGCACGTTTGAGCATGTTGGATGCGATCAAGAAGTACAATCCTGACAACGCAACCATTCAGTCTATGACTTACGAAGAAGTTAAAGATGTTGAGTTTATGCGTGACTTGGCTAAGAGCCTAGGCATGACAGTTGAGAAGTTCTGGACTTGTGGTCAGCTACTAGAAGAGATCTTTGGTGAAACAGCTGAAACTCAGTTGATGCAACCTACGTTCATCACTGGCTACCCAGCGGATATTTCTCCACTAGCACGTCGTAACGATGACAACCATTTCATCACTGACCGTTTCGAGTTCTTCATCGGCGGCCGCGAAGTGGCTAACGGTTTCTCTGAGCTTAACGATGCAGAAGATCAAGACAGTCGCTTTAAAGCGCAGGTTGATGCAAAAGATGCGGGTGATGACGAAGCGATGTTCTACGATGCAGACTACATTACTGCACTAGAGCACGGCTTACCGCCAACTGCTGGTCAAGGTATCGGTATTGACCGTCTCGTGATGCTATTTACGAATACGCATACTATTCGTGACGTTATCCTATTCCCAGCTATGCGCCCACAAGCGAACTAAATAACCGGGATATTACTGCAAAGTCGTGTTTGTTGCGCCAACTTGCATTAGTAACGATTTAAAAACCAGCTCTAGGGCTGGTTTTTTTATGCCTGTTTGCCAATGGAAGCTTGGCGACTTCTGCATTAATGACTTCATAAGAGAGCAACCATGGCATCATTTTTCGGCTTAGTTTGCCAAAAAACGCTATGGTTGGTCACTTTCTTATGCAAGTTGGTATCAGTGATAGGTATCACTAATTGTTATAAGTGATAGGTATATAGGGCATTAGAGAGGTAACTCGCTAGTTTGTTGATTGAAGTCAACTAAATTTAACTGGGTCCCTTGTATTTTGTCCTGTCATCAAAAATAGATTTAAGTGTCTGACAATTAGAGTATTAGTTCGGTAAGGCTTTTGAGGCGCATTGAATATCCTAGCGCTAGTCATTGGCTTAATCTTTATTTTTTTCGTTAACAATACTAGTGTTATGGCTGTTTTATTGCTCAATTTTTGATGATGGGCAAAACAAACGTACGACTCATTTATGTATCAATCATGAATAAGGCGTGTTCGAACTACCTCTAAAAGACTGATAGGGCATTGATTTGATTAATATCAATATAACGCAAGCACAACGGGATGAGTGGCAGCAATCTATCGATATGCTGGCACGAATAGCCCAGTGCAAGGCCGCGTTATTACAGATAGATCAAGCTGACCAGCTTATTCCTATTAGTTATGCCAATATGACCGAAGAGCAGCTTAATCAGCTGCCAGCCAGCCATGAGCAAGTGTATGGCCAATCTGACATCACGCCGTTTAAAAAGTCCTTTGATATCAGTAAGCCAGAAGACGATTCACTGCAGTGTTTATTTCCGATCAACTGGCCTTATGGAGCCTTGTTTGGCTATATTTGCCTGATTACATCACCTGACAATAGTCAGCAAAATGTAACTCAAGGCGCGGCCTGTCACGCTGAAAAGCAAGCCGATATTCGACGCCTACTAGCAATATGCGGCAGCAGTATCGAACAAAGCCTAAGTCATGTATATCGACAATTTAAACAGCAACAGAATAAGCTTCGAAGGGTAAGTGAAAGAGCAAGTGAGGTTAGCTTACAAGCCTTTATTGACAGTATGAAAGAGCATGTGTGGATGAAAGATACATCTGGACGCTATATTTTGGTTAATCAAAGTGTAGAACTTGCCTGGAATCGCCCACGAGAGCAGATCCTTGATTATACCGATGATGAACTATTTGAATCCCGTTTAGCCAAGCATTTTATTGCCAGCGATATTGAATCGATTCGTAAAGGAAGAGAAGTCTCGGTTGGCGAATGTGAAGGCTTAGATATTGGTGATACCGAGTCCTGGCAGGAAACCACCAAGGTTCCTGTTATCAATGATAATGGGGAGCTGGCTGGCGTTATCGGCATTTCACGTAATATATCTTCTCATAAAGCCGCGCAAGATCAGCTTGAGTTAGCCTCACGGGTGTTCGAAAACTCGGTCGAGGGCGTGATCATCACAGATATTGACGGCACTATAGTCAATGCACATGGTGCTTTTAGGGAGATCACCGGATATGAAAAAGAGGAGCTCTTAGGGCAAAACCCAAGAGTGTTTAACTCTGGTCGGCATAAGAAAACATTTTTTACTACGCTGTGGGATGACTTGCTGAAAAAAGGTAAATGGCACGGGGAGGTTTGGAATCGGCGTAAAAACGGTGCCATATTTCCGCAAATACTTAATATCAGTGCCGTTTACGATGATGAATATAAGATCCGTTTTTTTGTGGCAGTATTTAATGATATTTCGGCTCAAAAGCAAAGTGAAGCAGAGTTGGCTAAAGTCGCATTTCATGATCCGCTGACAAAGTTACCTAATCGCATGGCGCTTACAGCAAGATTAGAGCAAGAGCTTAAACAGGCGCGTCATAGCCAAAATCGTCTGGGGCTAGTCTATATCGATGTCGATCTTTTTAAGCAGGTAAACGAAAGCTATGGTCACCTTGTCGGCGATGAAGTCCTGCTTGAGCTGAGTCAACGATTTCGCTCAGGGTTAAATAACCTCGCTACTGCGGCAAGGCTTGGTAGCGATGAGTTTGCGGTAATTTTATCTAATATTGATAACAGTGACATGTTGTTACTCAGCGTCAATAAACTTAGACAAATGTTCGATCAGCCCTTCACCTTAGGTGAACATGGCCAAGCGCGTTTAACAGCGAGTATGGGGGTCGCGATGTATCCTGATGATGGCCAAGATTCAAGTAGTTTAATGGTCAGGGCTGAAGTGGCGATGCACAGAGCTAAACATGACGGGCGTAATAATTATGCTTTTTACACCGAATCCTTAACCCAGGAGTCAGTGGCAAAACTTAAGCTTCAAAGTGCACTGCATGATGCACTTGAACTTGATGCTTTCTATTTGGTGTTCCAACCTAAAATTAGCTTTGTGACGGGTAAAACGGTTGGTTTCGAAGCCTTGCTTCGCTGGAATGATCCGGTACTGGGTAATATCTCCCCGGCGATTTTTATTCCTTTAGCGGAAAAGATCGGCTTAATTCAAGATATCGGTCGCTGGGTATTAATCAAGGCTTGCGAACAGGGGCTAAAATGGCATGAGCAAGGTATTTGCTTTGGACGGATAGCGGTGAATGTTGCTGGTCAGCAGCTTCAGCGTCGTAGTTTTGTCGATGAAGTTACAGAGATCCTTAAAGATACGGGGTTAGCTGCGACGAGTTTAGAGCTTGAGGTCACAGAAAGTTGCATGATGTCAGATCCCGAACTGGTCAGCCAAGGCTTAGCTAAGTTAGGGGATATGGGGATTGAAGTCTCGGTAGATGATTTTGGTACAGGCTATTCATCATTGAGCTACCTTAAGACACTGCCTATCCATAAGCTCAAAATTGACCAGTCATTTGTGGCGGGCTTGCCACTTGATACTCACAACACCGCGATTGCAAAAGCCATTATCGCGATGGGACATGCGTTAAATTTGCAGGTGGTCGCCGAAGGGGTTGAAACGCAAGAGCAAGCAGACTTCTTAAAAGCTAACCAGTGCGATGAAGCGCAGGGCTATCTTTATAGTCGCCCAAAACTGCCTGAAGATCTGACTGATTTCTTTTAAGTATTAACATCCTGCTTAACCCCTCTAATACCCTATTAAGAGAAGCGATTATTAATGGAGAGGGTCGTTAACAGAGGCGGCTATGAATAGAGACGGTAGTCGACGTCAATTGGCTGCTGTGAACCGTTTTGTTACGACAGTTCTGTTACGATCTGGGCAACAGGAATAACATCACCGGGAAGCATAGCATTAAGCTTAATATTCCCAATCCTAACTCTAACCAGTCTTAAAGTCGGTAACCCAACCGCTGCCGTCATCTTTCTTACCTGACGGTTTTTTCCTTCGCCAATGGTTATTGAAATCCAGCTAGTAGGCCCATGGCGAGCATCGCGGATTTTTCTTCCTCTAGTCGGCAAATCAGGTTCAGGATCAAGCAGTTTAACCTTGCAAGGTAAAGTCTGGTATTTTCCGCCGCTAATGCCAATTTCAACTCCTTGGCTAAGCTGCAAAATTTGCGCCTGAGTCACCTCTCCATCTACCTGTACATAGTATTCTTTTTCAATGGTTTTACTGCGGATAAGGTGACTTTGCATCCCATCGGTTGTGAGCAGAAGTAAACCTTCAGAGTCATGATCCAGTCGGCCAATGGCCATGGTTTTATCAGGAAAGTCGTATAGCTCACCGAGTAGTGGCTTGCTCTTACGAGATTCAGGTACAAACTGGCTTAAGTATTTATAAGGTTTATAAATAATAAAGTGGCAGTGGGGTTGCTCTGTGGCTGTACCTGAGTCGGACATAGTTGAAACTCGAAATTTGTGGACAGGTTAGTATAACCTGAATTGCGCGTGATTAAGCTATTTAGCCGCTGGGCAGAGATAGCAATGATTAAATAATAGCTAATGACAGCGCTGTCATTTGAGGTTATAGTTATGTTACATAGTTAACTGCGAGTGCCGTTTTGGTCTCTTAGCACTAATGGTTTTAAGCCAAACTCAGCGCTTACGGGCTGAACTTAGTTAACTGCATCGTTTCGGATTTCGCTTGGTTGACTACAGCTAACACATATTGGATTAAGTTTATGCAAATCGTAATATTAAAAGACAGTGCCTCGGTAGCTGAATACGGCGCCAACATTTTTATTAAGCAGCTGCAACAAAAGGCTGATTCGGTATTGGGTTTAGCAACAGGCTCAACGCCGGTGTCCTTGTATCAAGGTTTGATAGCAGCCAATAAAGCTAAGCAGATCTCCTTTAAAAATGTCACCACTTTCAATCTAGATGAATATCTAGGTCTTGAGGGAACGCATCCTCAAAGCTATCGCTATTTTATGAATGAGCAGCTTTTCGACCATATCGATATTGATAAGTCACACACTTTTGTGCCGCCAGGTGACGCAGCTAACCCGATTGAAGCGTGCCATGGTTATGAAGCGCAAATTAAGGCGGCTGGTGGCATCGATATCCAGTTACTCGGCATTGGCCGTAACGGTCATATTGGCTTTAATGAACCATCATCTGGTTTGATGTCGCGCACACGAGTAAAAACCTTAACTAAGGCCACGATTGATGATAACGCGCGCTTTTTTGACGCGGGTGAGTATCAGCCACACCTGTCGATCACCATGGGAATTGGCACCATATTAGATGCCAAGAAGGTGGTGTTATTGGCTACAGGCGAAAATAAAGCTGATGCGATTTTAGCGACCGTGGAAGGGGCATTAACCGCAGCTTGCCCAGCTTCTGCGTTGCAATTGCACCAAGATGCGGTGTTAGTCATCGATGAAGCCGCCGCATCAAAGCTTACAGATTGTGATTTTTATAAACACATCGAAGCTGAAAACCAAAAGCTGATGGCGAGATTAGGGCTTTAATGATTACGGCTATTTGTTTAAACAACTTACATAAATAGAAAGAACAAATAGAAAGTTGAACATAGAAAAGAGACAAGTATAGCTTGTCTTTTTTTATGCCATTTTTACCCTCTCCCAGCCTATTTTAATACCTTGAGGTTTGCGAGAGGTTAACCCAATTAATCAGCCAAAATTGTCATTGTGTTAATAATATGTATATTCTTAATTCATCTCGCACGACAGCAGTATAAATAGGTCATGCTTCTTATCAAAAAGAGTAAATGATAATGCTGAAAAGATTCCTGCTTTTGATATTAGTGGTCATCGCTGCGCCATTTATTGTGGCTTTGTTTGTCACTAACCATTATTCGGTGACATCGCAAATCACCATAGACAAGCCCGTTGCAGAAGTGTTCGATTACGTTAAGTTGCTTAAAAACCAAGATAACTTTAGTGTTTGGGCGCAGATGGATCCTGATATGCAAAAAAACTACCGCGGCACAGACGGTATGGTGGGCTTTGTTGCTGGTTGGGCGAGTGACAAAGAAGACGTTGGCGTGGGTGAACAAGAGATTATGCGTATTGATGACGATAAGCGAATCGATTATGAGCTGAGATTTTTTAAACCCTTTGAGTCAACGGATTTGGCCTATATCGAAACTCAGGCTATTTCTGCAGATCAAACGCGAGTGATATGGGGCTTTGACGGACAGTTAGCGTACCCGATGAATTTGATGTTCCTGTTTATGGACTTCGAGGGCATGATTGAGAATGACTTAAGCCTAGGACTGACTAAGCTAAAAACGGTTGTTGAGGCACACTAGGCCTGACAGGTAGATCAATTGAAGGGCAAGTGAAGGAACCGATATGACAGATACGCATCATCCACTTAATGATTTTATCGAATACCCTCAAACAGAGATGCTCGAGCGCGCGACACAAAACTATAAAGAGGTGCAGCGCCGCCACTCTATCCGTAAGTTTTCAGACCGCGCAGTGCCTAAGGAGATCATTGAAAAGTGCATTCTTGCGGCGGGCACCGCACCTAATGGGGCCAATCATCAGCCCTGGCACTTTGTGGCGATTAATAGCCCAGAAATTAAAGCGCAAATTCGTCACGAGGCCGAGGCGTTAGAGCAAGCCTTTTACGCTGGTCGTGCAGGTGAAGAGTGGCTCGATGCACTTAAGCCTCTAGGCACCAATGCCGACAAACCTTACCTTGAACATGCCCCCTGGTTGATTGCCATTTTTAGTCAAAAACGCTCAGAGGAAGAGGGCGAACAAAAGGCTAACTATTACGTACATGAGTCGGTGGGGATTGCCACAGGCTTTTTAATTCAGGCGCTACATCACGCAGGGCTCGGTACGTTAACTCACACGCCTAAACCTATGTCATTTTTAACTAAAGTCTGTGGCCGCGACAGCAGCAATGAGCGCCCCTATATGTTGATTATTGCCGGTTATCCAAGTGATGATGCGACCGTGCCAGAACATGCATTGCAGAAAAAGTCGCTAGAGGAGATCTGCACCATTTTATAATCGTAGTAGCCTATTATTATCCTAGTCGCTTAGCGCTGCGGTTAATGACAAAAGTGAGGCCGGATGGAAAAGCACAATATCTTTAATAAACTACCACAAGACTTAATTGAAGAGGCGTTTGAGCCGCTGGTGGAGCAAGGCGATGTGCTCATTGAACGCATCATTTCTAAGGCGCATATTACCCCTTTAGGTGAATGGTATGATCAACACCGCAGCGAGTGGGTGATGGTGATGCAGGGCGCGGCTAGGCTGGAATTTATTGATGGTGCAGTGGTTGAGCTAAGTGTGGGGGAATATCTTAATATTCCGGCCCATGTAAAACATCGTGTGGCGTGGACGAGTGAAGAGGTTGAGACTATCTGGTTAGCGGTTCACTATTAATTGCTACTGTGATAATTGCATTTGGCTAATTGTCACTGTGATTATCGCCCTTAGATATTAGCTACTGTGATAATCGCCACTCCGACCTATAGCGAATCGCTCAAAAATTGATTTTATATTAGCTAACGCCAAAGCTCGGCATTTTTGCTATAATCTTCGCCCAAAATATTTGTATTTCCCTTTTTTGAGTGATTTTTATGAGCAATGTTGGCATCTACAACCCTAGCGATAAGTCTGGTGACAAGCCTACTGGCGAGACGCATTCTCCATTAGAGATGCAAAATAATCGTCTAGAGCTGCTGGCTCCGGCTAAAAATGCCGACTATGGTATCGAAGCCATTCGCCATGGCGCGGACGCGGTTTACATCGGTGGTCCAGCGTTTGGTGCACGTGCCACTGCTGGCAATAGTGTCGAAGACATTGCGCGCTTATGTACCTTTGCTCATCAATATCACGCCCAAGTGTTTGTCGCTATCAATACTATTTTGATGGACGACGAACTCGATGCGGCGCAAAAACTCATTTGGGAAGTCTACGAAGCAGGTGCCGATGCACTTATCGTGCAGGACATGGGGATCTTACAGCTCGACTTGCCTCCTATTGCACTGCATGCCAGTACGCAAATGGATAACCGTAGCCCAGAAAAAGTGGCTTTTTTAGAGCAAGTTGGCTTCTCTCAAGTGGTACTTGCCCGTGAACTCGGTTTAAGCCAAATTCGCGATGTCGCTGCTAACACCAATATGCAAATTGAGTTCTTTATTCATGGTGCATTATGTGTGGCCTACAGCGGCCTTTGTAACTTGAGCCACTCGTTCAGCAACCGCAGTGCCAACCGCGGTGAATGCTCGCAAATGTGTCGCTTGCCGGGCGAGCTTAAAACCCGCCAAGGCGAAGTGCTAGCGCAAAACGAGCACTTGTTATCACTTAAAGATAATAACCAAACTGACAACCTTGAAGCCCTGATTGATGCGGGCGTGCGCTCATTTAAAATCGAAGGGCGTTTAAAAGATTTAAGCTACGTTAAAAACGTTACAGCACATTATCGTCAAGAGTTAGACAAGATCATGGCGCGTCGCAGTGAGTTTGTCGCATCATCTCACGGACGTTGTGAACATTCTTTTACGCCTGATCCTGAAAAAACCTTTAACCGTGGCCGCACCGATTATTTCGTTAATGAGCGCAGCCAGGGCGTAAGTGACTTCCGCTCGCCTAAATATATTGGTGAAGAAGTGGCGACGGTTAAGCGTATTGGCAATGACTATATTGAAGTGACCTCAAATGAGACATTCAATAACGGCGATGGCTTGTGTTTCTTTCCAAGTGATTACGCCGAAGCCAAACAGTCTGATGACAAGCTAAAGGGCCTGCGGGTTAACCGCGCCGAAGGGCTAACGCTGTTTGTGGCACGTATGCCAAAAGAGCTAAAAGTTGGCATGACGATTTATCGTAACCACAACCAAGCCTTTGAATCTGTACTGGCTAAAGAGTCATCTAAACGTATTATCGGCGTTGATCTGGTATTAGCGGATACGGCTGATGGCGTGTCGCTAACCATGACCGACGTTTATGGTCACAGTGCAATGCAGTCATTAGTTGTTGAAAAAACGGCGGCGACGGATATTGAAAAAACGCAGCAAGGTTTGCGTAAGCAACTAGCAAAGCTTGGTAGCACAGACTTTAAAGCGCATAACATCAGCATTGACACCGCACAGACCTGGTTTATTCCAACTTCACAGTTAAACGGGCTGCGTCGTGACACTGTTGCAGCATTGGAACTGGCACGAGTGAATGATTATGTGCGTCCTAAGGCGTGGAAATATAATCAAGATGCGGTCTATCCGGTTAAACACTTAAGCTATTTGGGCAATGTGGCCAACGAGCAAGCAAAAGCGTTTTACCAGCGTCATGGCGTGATTGAAATTCAAGACACCTACGAGAAAAACGGCATCTCTGAGGATGTCCCATTAATGGTGACTAAACACTGCCTACGCTTTAACTTTAACTTGTGCCCGAAAGAGGTACCAGGGATTAAAGCCGACCCTATGGTGTTAGAAATCGGTAAAGATGTACTCAAGCTAGTGTTTGACTGCCCGAAATGTGAAATGATGGTGGTAGGCGAAAATAGACAAGTACGCTCAACGAATTAGGTTCGTCGACAAGTTGGCGAATCGAACACTCACACACTATTAAGGAAAATAGCAATGGGATTATTAGATTCGCTAATGGGTAATGCTTCAGAGGTTAACCTTGAGGAGTTAACCCAAGAATTAAGCCCTATTATGGCCGACGATGAGTCGTTAACCTTGGCTTATAAGGTTATTCGCGACATGTTCGTGTTTACCAATAAACGGCTTATTTTAATTGATAAGCAAGGCGTGACGGGTAAGAAGGTGAGTTATCACTCGGTGCCATATAAGTCGATAACCCATTTTGAAGTGGAAACTGCCGGCACGTTTGATATGGACGCCGAGTTAAAAATTTGGATCTCAGGCCAAAAAGATCCCTTGGTTAAAGAGCTAAAGCGTGGCACCGATGTAGTAGGGATTCAAAAGACCATCGCTAATCTGTCTCTGTAAGTTTGTCGGCATGCGTCTCGACAAGCTGTTTCGTGTGTGTAATGCCTTTAATTCCGGCGTTTTGTAGTAAAAGCGCAGGCGGGTAAGGCATTCAATCAGCTTAATAGCAGCTAGCCTTTGAGCCATTGTCGATGTTGAGATGAGCTTCCTGATATTGATTGCTTTTTGACAAGACTCTCCCCAACAATTTGTGCTTTCGAGTACAGGGCTACTTTGCCCTTGTATAAGTGAAATGTTAGCCTGTTCGCAAGATTAATTGATACAAAAGGATTTGCATGTGGTCGGTTACTTTTAGAAGTGATAGGAGGCGAACTGCGTCTTATAAAACTGAAAAAGGGGCATTAAAAGCGATATGGAAATGGCTTAAAGTGAACGATGGCCATGCTGTATTTCTTGCTCCAGGGTCTGAGCCGAAGATTTTTAATGATTGTGATGAGCTACCTTTTAGTGAGCCAATTGAGCAAGATTTTTATAGTTCAGGTAAGTGGCATACGCTGAGGCATGAAGCCTTAATGAAGTACGGTAGCCGTTGCTCATGTTGCGGTATTACGCCAGACCAAGGCGCAATAATGCACGTAGACCACATTAAGCCTCGCTCTCAATATCCTGAACTGGCTTTGGATATTGAGAATCTGCAGATCCTTTGCGCAGCATGTAATAAAGGCAAGTCGAATCTTTCTGAGAAGAAATGGCGTTAAGCTCTTTTGGTTTACGAAGCAGACTTTATCGCTTTAGCCAGTGCCAGTAGGCCATTGGTACGCGAGGGGCTTAGCTGGCCATGTAGCCCAAGTTGAGTAAAGTAGCTGTCAGGGGCGAACGCGCTGATTTCGCTGCTGGTTTTACCGTTGCAGGCTATCAGTAGCAGTGCGATTAAGCCCTTGACGATGCGAGCATCGCTGTCTGCAACAAAATAGTGTTTACCATCAATTTCACTATGATATAGCCAAGCATTGCTCTCACAGCCGCGAACCTGAGCGCTTTCGACACGAAAACTGTCATCGAGTTTAGGCAGACTTTTTCCCAGCAGCATTATCTGACGATAACGCTCTTGCCAGTTACCGGCTTGTTCAAATAGCTTTAGTGTCGTTTGAGCATCACTTTCAAGTGTTAATGCTAAAAACTCTGCTTGGGTGGGCTTTGCTTGCTGACTCATACTCGACCTAATTTGAATGATTAATATAACAATAAATAAAACTGTGTTTGGTTTTGTTTTCCGTCTTAGATTTTGCCTAGAACCTAGAACCTAGAACCTAGAACCTTCTTATTCGCAGAATCTAGAGCGCTCGTATACTCGCTGCGAGGACGCTTCGCGGCTAGAGCGGACTTCGTCCTGCTATATAGTCAAAAGATGGCATTGTGTTTTTTATGTAGGTTGGGCTTTAGCCCATCAAAGATGACGGCATAAATGCCGACCTACAATAGTGCCTTCGATTGCAGCGCTTTTCCGGCTTAACTCGACTGTTACCGTCTTAGCCTTTTCTTGCACCTAGAACCTAAAACCTAAAACCTAGAACCTTCTTATTCGCAGAATCTAGAGCGCTCGTATACTCGCTGCGAGTACGCTTCGCGGCTAGAGCGGACTTCGTCCTGCTATACAGTCAACAGACGGTTCAGCTTTTGTCTTTCCATCTGTTGCTTAAATCTTTACCGTCTTGGCCTTTCCTAGAACCTGCTTTTCCTAGGATCTAGAACCTTTTTTTAAATCAACAACTCTTTTACCGATTTCATGGCGTTGATAAAACTGTCGATATCAGCCTTATTAGTATAAACGCCAATGGAGGCACGGCAGCAGCCTTTTAAGCCTAAACTTTGCATCAAGGGCATCGCGCAGTGGTGGCCGCAGCGCACCGCGATGCCTTGTTGGTCGAGTAAAATGCCCACATCCTGATGGTGCTCGTCGCTAAGATTAAATGCTACCGCGCCGATATTATCGCTGTGAGCGCCATAAAGTACCACATCACCAAGCGCGGTTAACTCATCTTGCAGGTAGTTTAACAGTGCTTGCTCGGCGGCGTGTACTTGCTCTTTTGGTAGTGCTTGAATAAAGTCGATGGCGGCGCCTAAACCTATCACTTCAGCGATTGGTGGCGTGCCGGCCTCTAATCGATTAGGTAACTGACTAAACTCGGTCAGCTCAAAGCTGACGGTTTTTATCATCTCACCACCTGTCATTAATGGGCTTAAGCTATCTAAAGCATCAAAGCGACCATATAAGACACCTATGCCGGTAGGGCCATACATC
This sequence comes from Shewanella sp. 30m-14, assembly GCF_052977125.1. Lineage (NCBI taxonomy): Bacteria > Pseudomonadati > Pseudomonadota > Gammaproteobacteria > Alteromonadales > Shewanellaceae > Shewanella > Shewanella sp. 30m-14. The sequence continues at coordinate 117,655 of NZ_JBRILW010000004.1, forward strand.
TTGTGACCCGAAAATACATAAAAATCACAACCGATACTTTGTACATCGACCCGAAGATGGGCGATAGCCTGCGCGCCATCGACCAGGGTGAGGGCGCCCGCGTGTTTGGCTTTGGCTACTAACTCGTTAACCGGATTGCGTGTACCTAAGGCATTAGATACATGGCTCAGCGCCACGATGGCGGGCTTTTCTTTCAACAAAGCCTCGAAAGCATCAATGTCTAGCCGGCAATCTGCCGTCAGTGGAATCGGCTTGATAATCGCGCCTGTGCGCTTGGCGAGCTCTTGCCAGGGCACGATGTTGGCGTGATGGGCGGCGCTATCAATTAGAATCACGCTGCCAGCTTTGATTTGGCTGGTTAAGCCATTAGCGACGATATTGATCGATTCAGTGGCACCGTGAGTAAAGATAATCTCTTCACGTTGCTTGGCATGAATAAACTGCTTTAGCTTATCGCGCACCGCTTCATATTGGCTGGTGGCTCGGGCCGACAGTTGGTGGGCTGCGCGGTGCACGTTGGCATTATCATGCTGATAATAGTGGTTCATAGCATCAATCACTTGCTGCGGTTTCTGGCTGGTGGCGGCCGTGTCTAAATAACACAGTGGGTAGCCATCATTAGACTGAGCAAGAGTTGGGAATTGTGACCGCAGCGTTGAGAGATCCATTAATCCGATCCGAGGTTATCGATAAAATAAAAAGGCGCTCAGATCTTGTAAGATCTAAGCGCCTAAAGCAAGGTTAGACTGCTAAAAGAGCCTGTTTTTATGGGCAAGGTAGGCGATAAATCAACGCCAGCTCATCTAAGCGTTGCATCAACTCTGGTGAAATAGTGCAGTTTATACTGTCGATATTCTGTTTTAACTGCTCAAGATTGGTAGCACCAATAATATTTGAAGCAACAAATTTTCTTGAATTAACAAAGGCTAGCGCCATTTGTGCTGGGTTCATATTAAATTCACGCGCCAGTTCAACATAGGCTTTAGTGGCCTCAAGTGCTAGCTCTGTACCGTTGTAACGTGCAAAACGCTTAAATAGCGTCATTCTCGCACCCTCTGGCCATTGGTTATCAAGGTACTTGCCCGATAGTGCGCCAAAAGCCAGCGGTGAATAAGCCAGTAGCGGTACTTCTTCGCGGTGGCTAATTTCAGCCATCCCCACTTCATAGCTGCGATTGAGCAGATTATAGGGGTTTTGCACCGAGACTATTTTAGGTAAGTCATGCTTCTCGGCTAAGCGCAGATACTCCATAAAGCCCCAAGGCGTTTCATTAGAGATCCCTATGTAGCGAATTTTGCCTGCATTGATGAGATCCGATAGTGCCTCTAAGGTATCGATAATCGGTGTAAGTTGCTCGTGCTCATCTTGCTGGTTATAGCTCAGCTCACCGAAAAAGTTCGTGTTTCTGTCTGGCCAGTGGATTTGGTATAAATCAATGGTATCGATTTGCAGACGCTCTAGAGAGGCGTCAACGGCGGCATGAATATTACGCCAATCGAGCGCCATATCTGGGCGAATATAATCACTCTTACCACCCGGTGCGGCCACCTTAGTCGCAATCACTAAGTTCTCTCGATTACCTCTTTGTTTAAGGTATTGACCTAAAATGCGTTCAGTTTCACCTTGAGTTTCAGCCTCGGGCGGTACTGGGTACATTTCAGCGGTGTCGATAAAGTTAATGCCTTTACCAATAGCATAATCGAGTTGTTCGAATGCTTGTGCCTGGGTGTTTTGTGCACCCCAAGTCATGGTACCTAAACAGATTTGACTAACATGTAAACTTGAATGCGAAAGACGTCTATATTCCATAAAAACTCTCTTATACCCGAAGGCTACTTTAACTTGAGGCTAGCAAGCTTTAGCGATAAAAACCATGAGCTTATCGTCAGTTTAATGTTTCTTTTATATAAAACGATTCGTCTACTGACAGCGAACGCAGCATGGCTATCTCACAGGCGTCATGGCCAGTATTACCCATTGGCCTATCGAGATGCTTAAAGCCTAGCGACTCATAGAGCTTAATCGCTTCAATAAGATTAGCAGTGGTTTCTAGATAACAGGAGGTATAACCTTGCTCACTAGCAAAACGGATGGCCTGCAAGGCTAGGCGCTTAGCAAACCCTTTGCCGCGCAGCTCGGTGGAGAAATACATCTTCTGTAGTTCACAGGTGTCAGCGTGTCCTGCCAATGGGGCGATGCCTGCACCGCCTAGGATCTTGCCCTCTAACTCTATGACCCAGTAATGGGCGTTTTGAGCCTGATAAACCTCACTCAAGCTATCTAGGGTCTTATCGGCTACGCCATAGCCTTTATCTGCTGTTAGGCCATATTCGGCGGAGACTTGGCGGATCACCTGGGCGATCTGCTCATTGTCCTGGGCTGTAATGCTTCTAATGCAATAGCCTTGCTGCGACTTAGATTGCATCACAGCTTTGTTATAACGTCTAAGTGATAGCTCTAGCTCGGCAATATGTTCAGCGGGGAGCTGGGCCATAATTTCACTAAACTGTAGGTTTTGCTGCTCATTTAACAGGGCCAGCTGCTTTTTGCCTTTGGGGCTAATTTGCACCACTAAACTGCGGTTGTCTCTTGGGTTAGATTGTGACTTGGCAAAGCCTTTATCGACCAGATGGCTGACGGCTCGACTCGCGTTGGATTTGTCGATATTGAGAATATCGGCCAATTGCTTAATAGAGTAGGTGTTCTCGCCTAACTCAATTAGCGTATGAGCTTGAACTGGGGAGAGAGGCTGATTACCGCAGGCAGCATTTAACATGCCTAGTTGACGGATAAGCTGCCTAGAGAGACGGCGTAATTGAGAAGCGACACAAGGGCTATTATCTTGAGCTTGATTCATCGAACAGTTCTTGTTTAGTTGCGATTAACACCTAACTTACGAGGACTACTTTTCAAAATCAAGTGTCTTAAGATAAAAATAATAAAGCGATGACTAATTAATGTACAGATGCGGGTGTAGCATAGGTGCCATGGCAAGAATGATCGCCTGGGTATAGTTCCCCTGACGCGTTGCATGACCTTCAGTGAGCAAGGCTATCGCGCCACCTTTCTGTTTAATATTGACCGTATTGAACATGTCATCCATCACATGGCCTAGCTCTTGGCCTTGGGTTAACGCTTGATAAACCTGCATGGGTAAGGGCAGTTGTGCGCCGCGCCCCACGCTCACCTGTGCTTTATGTGCAATTGCGATATAGGCAAATGTCGCAGGACCATGATCAAACAAGTCAACGCCGCCTTCCATCGCAATATAGTAATCGGCTTGATAATTGTCCTGGCAATATTTGGCTCGATTGATTGCGCCTAGTTTTGTTTCTGCTTCACTCATCGGTTGGTCAGCCACTAATGACGGCGCATGCACTCCTTGACACTCGATATGGCAATCGGGAAAAAGGCGGGTTAAGGCGCTTTGAGCCGCACCCACTTTAACGGGATTCTTTGAGCCCACGATGATGGTTATTGTGTCTTTCATTTTGGTTATCTTTTCTCGAGTAGGGAACTCTTTTGTCCCACCAGTTTATTGTAATTTATCTTTATCTTCACCATTAAATAATTGGCCTGAAAAAGGATTAATTGTATGGATTTAACGCTGGTTAACTAATGTTCAATATAAATTAACAAAATTTATCATTAGATTACCTAATAAGAGGGTGAATTTTGCCTTTTAAAGCTGTGACACGCTTCAAAAACCGACATTGAGTTGATGGTCAGTGTCGGTAAATTGGTATTTTTGCGATCTATGTCCGTTCAGAAGTTTTCAAGATTAGAGGCTGTACATGAGTATTTCATGATTTACGTAAACTTAATGTTAGTTTAAGGTTCGATTCGGTTGCGTTTGTGATGAACAAATGAAAACTTATTACATCAAATAAGCGATCTAGCTCTCAATTTGATTACGATTTGAAAATCAATTACAGAATGTGAACCCAGATCAATATTTAGCGGATGCATTAGGATACTCTTAACCGCGAAATTACTCCTGAGATCAAAATTAAACGGTGCCTGTCAGCACCTTTAAGGTAACAAGAATGCAAAAAGACGCGATCTGTACACAAGAAGTGGTACAAAATGATACGGCAACGACTAAGTCAATGCCTTGGACACGTCAAGATACGACTTGGATGTTGAGTTTGTTCGGTACTGCTGTCGGTGCCGGAATTTTATTCCTACCAATTAACGCAGGTATGGGCGGTTTTTGGCCACTAATGATGATGGTTGCTATCATCGGTCCAATGACTTACCTCGCTCACCGTGGTTTGTCGCGTTTTGTTTGCTCATCAAGCAAGCCAGGCAGTGACATCACCCACGTAGTGGAAGAGCACTTTGGTGTGGGTGCGGGCAAGGCAATTACTTTGCTTTATTTCTTTGCTATCTACCCAATCGTTTTAATCTACGGTGTGGGTATTACCAACACTGTTGATAGCTTTATTGTAAACCAGCTAGGCATGGCATCGCCACCACGCTTCATTTTATCAGGAGTATTAATTCTTGGCATGATGTCAGTGATGGTAGCGGGTGAAAAAATGATGCTTAAAGTGACTCAGCTATTGGTATACCCATTAGTTGCGATTTTAGCATTCATGTCTGTATATCTGATCCCTGATTGGAAAACAGATGCGCTACAAGTTGTGCCAGACACTGTAGACTTCTTAGGTACGGTTTGGTTGACTATCCCAGTACTAATTTTTGCCTTTAACCATTCGCCAGCGATCTCACAGTTCTCTGTGTCATTGAAGCGTGAACATGGTAAAAATGCAGCACGCAAAGCAGACGTGATCTTACGTAACACTACATTTATGTTGGTTGGTTTCGTGATGATGTTTGTAATTTCATGCGTATTAGCACTATCGCCAGCGCAACTTGCTGAAGCGAAATCGATGAACTTGCCAATTCTTTCTTACTTGGCAAACGTGCATGAAAGTGGCTTTGTAAGCTACTTCGGTCCATTCATTGCTTTCGTTGCGATTATCTCTTCATTCTTCGGTCACTACATGGGTGCGACTGAAGGCATGAAAGGGTTAATCACTAAGCAACTACGTTCGAGTGGAAAAGAAGTTTCTGATTCTAAACTGAACAAGTTTATTTTAGGTTTCATGTTCTTCACTATCTGGGGCGTGGCCATTATCAACCCAAGCATTTTGGGTATGATTGAAGCGCTAGGTGGTCCAATCATCGCTGCGATTCTTTACCTAATGCCAATGTATGCGATTCACAAAGTGCCAGCTCTAGCTGCATACCGTGGTCGTTTCAGCAACATCTTTGTTGTGGTTGCAGGTCTACTTGCTATGACTGCGATTCTGTTTGGTATGATGTAAAAAGATAACGCTAAAAGCTGGGTTGTTTCTTTATGCGATAGCATTTTGAGATAGCCTGGCTTTTTAATGTTTAAGCACTTGCTTAGGCGTTATCCATTAAGTTTTATGATTCCATTTGTTTGACTAAGCCAGGAGTTCTCCCGGTTTTTCCTCTTTTTCCCGAGGTGTTTTTATGTTTAGCGCATTTGATATTTTTAAGATAGGTGTGGGTCCATCGAGCTCTCATACTGTCGGGCCGATGAAGGCCGCCAAAGAGTTTATCGATGATGTTCGTCAAACGGGTCAGTTTGAACAAGTGACACGTTTGAGCGTAGAGATTTTTGGTTCTTTGTCGTTAACCGGTAAAGGGCACCATACCGATATCGCAATTATTGTGGGTCTAGGTGGTAACTCACCGCACGATGTAGATATTGACGGGATCCCAAGCTTTATTGCTGACGTCGAAAAAACGCACAAACTGCCAATGGGCATCGAAAAGCAGTTAGTCGACTTTGGTCACGATGCGGTTATCTTCCATAGCCACGCATTACCATTGCATGAAAACGGCATGATGTTGCACGCATACAGTGGCGACGACGTAGTATTAAGCAAGACATACTATTCAGTTGGTGGTGGCTTTATTGTTGAAGAATCACAATTTGGCAAAGAAGTTGAAAACCCAGTTGAAGTGCCATACCCGTTTAACTTTGCCGATGAGCTACTAGCGACCTGTAAAGAGACTGGCCTAAGCATCAGCACTATCATGTTCAAGAATGAATTGTGTTTCAACAGTGAAGAAGCGATTTACGATGGCTTTGGTGCAGTATGGGCAACCATGCATCAAGCAATTGAAAAAGGCTGTCAAACTGAAGGCGTACTAGCCGGTCCGCTACGAGTGGCTCGTCGCGCTCCAGCACTTTACCGCCAGTTACAAACGGGTGAACGTCTATCTAGCGACCCAATGGAAATCGTTGATTGGATCAACGTATTTGCAATGGCAGTGAGTGAAGAAAACGCTGCCGGTGGCCGCGTAGTGACTTCACCAACTAACGGCGCAGCGGGTATTATCCCAGCTGTTCTTGCTTACTATGACAAGTTCATTAAGCCTGTTGGCAAGCAAGAGTACACTCGCTTCTTCCTAGCTGCGGCTGCAGTAGGTTCGCTATATAAGCGTAACGCTTCAATCTCTGGCGCTGAAGTTGGCTGTCAGGGTGAAGTTGGCGTGGCATGTTCTATGGCTGCAGCGGGTCTTGCTGAAATAATGGGGGCTAACCCTGAGCAAGTCTGTATGGCTGCTGAAATTGGCATGGAGCATAACTTAGGTCTAACTTGTGACCCAGTTGCTGGCCAAGTTCAAGTACCATGTATTGAGCGTAATGCGATTGCTGCTGTTAAAGCCATTAACTCATCACGTATGGCAATGCGCCGTAACTGCGCACCAAAGGTGAGCTTGGATAAAGTTATCGCGACTATGTATGAGACGGGCAAAGATATGCACGTTAAGTACCGTGAAACGAGCCAGGGCGGTTTAGCAATCAAAGTAACCAGCATCTGCGGTTAATTTTTGAAGTGAGCTAGGCGTTTACATGTAGTATCGCTGTCAAAAAAGCAAAAAGGCCATCAAATGATGGCCTTTTTCATATGTATTTTTCTAGATAAAAGCTTACTTCTCTTCGTACATCAAGTAGTAGCTTTGCTCCATACCTAAGGCGCTATAGGTGCGCTGAGCATTGGTATTTTCTTTTTCAACATAGAGTCTAAAACTGGCCGCGCCATCGTTTTCTGCAGCGATATCTTTAACGGCTTGATAGAGTTTGCCATAGATCCCCTGGCGGCGATTTTCAGGGCGAATATACACACTCTGGATCCAGTAATAGTCTTTAGCGCGCCAATCACTCCATTCAAATGTCACCATGAGTGAGCCTGCAATTTCACCGTCAACTTCAGCAACAAGGTAGAAACCTTTTTCGGTTGATGTCAGCAGGGTATTGACTCCTTTTGTCAGGGTTGTTGCATCTAAGACTAAGTTTTCTGTTTCCTCTGCCATTGCTTGATTAAAGTTAACCAGTGCTTGCAGATCTGCCATCTGACCTTTACGAATTATCATCTATCGGGTTCCTTTTTTCGCTCACTTTAACATGAAGTTTAAGCCTCTCAGATATTTTTTTAACTATTCTTATTCGACTAAAGTCTAACCATGGTTATTCGACTAAAGTCGAACTCTGCTAGACTTTTTCTATGGCCCTCATCTAAGTGGAGTCGCGATGAAAAAGGAACAAGAGATTAAACATGTGTGGCATTTTGTACTGACGTTACTCACTCTAGGGCTTTGGGGTATCGTTTGGTGGTGGCTGATTTTACGTGCCGAAGGTAAAGCGATATTTTCAGGTTTCGATGATGCTTATTGGAGCTATCTTATTGAGCGAGATCAGCCTCCCGCAGCACTTCATCAAATGCATTTCTCTAAAAATGTGAAAACCTCAAAATTTGATGCATAAAATTATGAATTCCTCAGTGCGTTAGCGGTTATTGTTGTAGCTAATCCATGGAATTTATCGGCGTGATACAGATCATCTCTCACTTCTAAAGCTTATGCTAAACTGCCGCGTTATTTTGAACTAGTCATGTGCTGGTAGTCCTCCCTTTAAATGTTTCAAGGTTTAAATATGTCAAGTCAACAACCTTCACTGGTGAAAAAAGTGTGGTCGAGCTGGATGTCTGTGCCGCTATGGTTACAGATAATGATAGGTATGCTGTTAGGTATTTTAACGGGTATCGGCTTAGGTGAGCAGGCGACCTACTTGAAACCAATTGGAACGCTATTTGTAAATACAATCAAGATGTTGATTGTGCCATTAGTGTTCTGTTCTTTAATTGTCGGCGTGACCTCAATGCAAGATACTGCAAAGATGGGCCGCATTGGTTTCAAGTCGTTCGCTTTCTACTTAGGCACAACCTCTATTGCAATCACAGTAGGCTTAGCCGTTGGTCACTTTATGCAGCCCGGTGTTGGCTTAGATATGGTGGCTCACGAAACAACGGAAGTGGTTAAGCAAGCGCCATCAATCATGCAAACCTTGATTGATATCGTACCGACTAACCCGATTGCAGCGCTAGCAAATGGGCAAATTCTACAAGTGATTGTGTTTGCCGTCGCGCTAGGCGTTGCTTTGGTGTTGATTGGTGAGCATGGCAAACCTGCCATCAAGGTGTTTGAGAGCCTAGCCGAGGCTATGTATAAGCTGACTGATATGGTGATGAAGTTAGCACCATACGGTGTATTTGGTTTGATGGCTTGGGTAGCTGGTGAATATGGCGTTGATATGTTGATGCCGTTAATCAAGGTGATTATTGCCGTTTACATTGGCTGCTTCTTGCATGTTGTGGGCTTCTACAGTTTTGTTTTAGTGGTGTTTGCTAAGCTCAATCCTATTCAATTTTTTAAAGGTATTAGCAATGCACTTGCGGTGGCATTCACAACATCAAGCTCTGCGGGCACCTTACCTGCGAGTATGAAGTGTGCTAGCGAATACCTAGGTGTTAACAAGAAAATCTCAAGCTTTGTATTGCCACTTGGCACCACGATTAACATGGACGGCACAGCGCTTTATCAAGGCGTAACGGCACTGTTTGTTGCACAAGCTTTTGGTATCGATTTAACCTGGGTTGATTATCTCACTATTATTTTAACGGCAACGTTAGCCTCAATCGGCACCGCAGGTGTGCCAGGTGCGGGCCTTGTAATGCTAACGTTAGTATTGACCACCGTTGGTTTACCACTTGAAGGTGTCGCCCTAATTGCCGGTATCGACCGTATCTTGGATATGGCACGTACCGTAGTGAACGTGTCTGGCGATCTAGTGGCAACGACCGTGATTGCAAAATCAGAAGGTGAAATTGATGTTGAACATTACAACGCCAATGCTGAAGACAGCGCTGAAATGGCAGAAAAGCTAAAGTCTTAAGTAGCCTTTGCCAAGATGAGTTTTAACGTATAAAAAAACCGCCAACAGGCGGTTTTTTTGTGTCTGGAACACTTATGACGATTTACCAAGGACGGTAAAAAATCGTCTTTATGTCATAAATGTCTTATCTCACTGCTAACAAACTGGCTCCCATGAAACATGCCATGAAACGTCTTGCGAACAAAAGCTCGCCCAGCAATGATTTAAAATGAGTCTTACTTTTTACTGAGTACCATAACTGTATTGTCATCAGCATCTTTTAACACTAACTTACCTTTTGCCATTTCAGCTTGAGTGACTTTAGGCATCGCTTGCATTACACGTTGCTCTTGCGCCATCAAAGCATCGACACAGGCTTTCATTGTGCTACCAGCGGGTTGTAATTGCAGTGATTGACCAGATAGTACATAACCACCGAAAAAGTTATTACAACTGTTGTTACCGGTTAGATTACCTTCGGCATCAAAAATCAGTTCTGCAGGGCTATAATCGATGACAGGCTGACCTTGTGCTGACTCAATGTGCCATGTACCTTCAATGGCTAAATCCTCTACTTGAGTTTGAGGCGTTGATTGACAAGCTGCTAAACCCAATAGCAAACTTGCTACGATTAAGGATTGTTTTATCATGTTCTTGATCCAAAGTGGTTAATATCAATATCTTGTGAATATATTAGTCTAAAATCGATAATAAAAGGCGGTTGGCAGTGCAAAAAAGTGTAATTAAAACCCTAAAAATATTCCATTGGATAGGGTTAAGCATGCTGTTGTGTGCACTTGGTATCTATTTTATGTCCAATATGTCACAACAAGTTGAAGGCATGGTTATTATTGCGAGTTTGTCAGGGTTAGGAATGGTGATGATGTCGCCGTTTCCTATCGCACTATTTTTAGAGTGGGCACAAAAGCAAAATCAACAATAGCGGTTTAACTTTGAACCTAGAACCTAGAACCTAGAACCTAGAGCGCTCGAAACTCGCTGCGAGGACGCTTCGCGGCTAGAGCGGACTTCGTCCTGCTATACAATCAAAAGAGGGCATTGTGTTTTTTATGTAGGTTGGGCTTTAGCCCATCACAGATGACGGCATAAATGCCGACCTACAAAAATGCTTTAAAGAGCCAGGAGCCAAGAACACTCGTAAAGTCGCGGCTAGAGCGGACTTTGTTCTGCTATATCCTCAACAGACGGCATTGTGTTTGTTAATGTAGGTTGGGTTTTAGCCCATCACTGATGACGGCATAAATGCCGACCTACACAAGCGTCTATGTGGTCTTTCCGGCTCTTTTTTGTCTTTGCCTTTCAGCTTTTACCGTCTTAGCATTTTCTAGGACCTAGAACCTAGAACCTAGGATCTTCTATTAACCCTGCTTCTCCTTGCATCCAGGGCCTTCTATTAACCCCGATTTCTTTCAAGATCTGCAGTCGCTTGCTCCTGCATCGGAATTAACGTTAATTGAGTGTCTGGGGTAAAAAAGCATTTGCCTGTGACAAGATTAATTTCTGGTGCTTCCTTGCTGAGTCGTTTGCGCAAACGGGCGATTAAACTGTCTAAGTTAGACTCGTTATCAACAAAGGCGAGAATAATAAATTGCTGGTTTTGAATTCGCGCCGATATATCAGCTTCACGCATGCTTTCTGAAATAACCCTAGCCATAATTCGAATACGTTGTGTCTCGGTGTATTTCTGATGTTGGGAAGAGGGGACATCTTCTAGAATAATAATCCCGGCATGAGAGCCAAAGCGGCGACTCAAGCTTAACTGCCTAGGAGCCATTAAATTGAAGCCGTAAGGATTAAGCATACAGGTAAATTCGTCCTGAACCGACATTCTCTGCAGCTGCTCCATCATATACATCTGCTTCAATTCACCTTGAATAAGTGCTTTTACCGTTTCGCAGACCGCTGCAGAGGTCGCACTGATTTTATCACTGGCGGGGTTACAGATCACAAGGCAACCAAATAGTCTGCCATCAGGCCAAGTGAGCTTGATAGCGAGTAATGTGTTAAAAACAGCAAAGCTGCCACCGAGCTTAGCGGGTTCAAATGGCACTAACCCGTAGCTGACTGTTTCGCAAATGGCATCAATAAGCCCTTCTCTTTGGAGCATATCGCCAGCGGCAAAGGCGTTACCTGTCTGCTGGGGACTGCTACATGTTATTTGGCCTCTATCACCATTAGACTGAAGAATAACAGTGGCTTCAGATTGATAAAGGTCGTTAATTAAGTCTACTTGTTGTTGCCATCTCGGCAAGCTAATAGCAGGATGATCCTGTTCCCTAATCCAAATGTTATGATTGATTTTTTGCGCTAACATGAGTGAGCTCGCTTATTGTTATGGAGGCCTAGACAGGCTTTTATCAAGCTTATATCGCCAAATAACTATACGGGCTTTGCTGGGTTATTTGAATGTTAAATATGTAAAAACCTGATCTGTATCTGGCTAAGTAACGCTCACCTGGTCACTTTGGTTAAGGATTTACAGTTTTATGCACTTCCTTAAAAAATAACGATAGTTTGAAGCCTAACGACCCTCACGATTATTCAGTTATAATTGCTAGTTAATTAGTGTTTTTACTCCAACAGAACCAAGATTGAGTGTAGAAGACAGAGATGAATATAAGACGTGCAAAAACCGCCGATATCGCAACCTTAGTTGCACTGGAGCAAGAACACTTACAAGATGAGCTTGTTGCCGATAAGCGCGACAATTCACTTGAGGGGCAATCGTTCACGCAGGCCGATTTAACGACATTGGTGGATCAGCATTGGGTGGTTGTGGCTGAAGTTGAAGGTGCTATAGTCGGTTATGTTATTGCGGGGCGATGGTCTTTCTTCAAGCAATGGCCTATCTATCGTAACTTGCTAAATCGTTTACCTCGTCTTGATTATGAGCGCGCAAAACTCACCGAGAAGAACTGCTGTCAATATGGGCCAATATGGATTGATAGTCGTCATCGCGGCCAGGGCATATTTGAAGCACTTGTGAGCTATATTAAAAAACTGGTCGCTAATGAACTGCCTTATATGTTGACCTTTATCGCAGAAGACAACGCAGGCTCGTTTGCCGCACATACTCGTAAAGGCGGTATGCAAGTTGTCGATTATATTAGTTATGATGGCCGTGATTATTACTTGCTTGTATTGCCAACCAGCGAAAGCTTTTTTTAAGGATTTTTATGTTATCTGAATCAGTAGCAGCCATTTTCTCTCCGTATCTAACATTAAACTTATCTGGGTTTGATAACCTTAAGTTGGTGGTTGCGGTATTAACGGCCCAAGGCCAAGAGTGTCATGCGCTAGAAGCAGAATTAACCTTTGAAGGTAAAACACAAACTGCGTACTTAGTGCGTTGGCACAAGCATTTTATCTATTGTGGTCGGACTAACTCTTACGGCAATGTGATTGATGAAGTCGCGAGTTTAGATGACATTAATCCAGAGTCGATACAGGTTCTACAACCGCCAGTCTTGTCGATGCAACAAGTTGAGTTTATGTGCATGGAAAACGCACATTTTGATCATTGTTGATAGAGAGTGTCAGCCTCTTGTTCACACTCTATAAAGCGGGGCAACGGCTTCCTCTGTTTACGCTCTTTTTATAAATAGTTTCCAATCCATTTCGATAATCGCCATAGATAACAGCTGTTTTTTATGGCGATTGGAGTTTGCTCAACGGAATGGTTATTCGGCATAGAAGAGTCGCCAACTTTCTTTTGTACAGTTTCAGACATTGTAGCGGCTAACATGCTGAGTCTCAGTTATGTTTGAACAAGAGTGACACCTGAGGTAGAAAAAGGTATTTTTACGCCCCTGTACGCGGTTTAGTATCAATGCTGGCATCATAGAGTGGCTAGTCTAAGATCATAGAAGCAGCGCTGGTTTATCTTTAAATTTTTTCGAAGCTTCATGCTTCGGCTGGAAAACAACATATGAGTAGTACATCGACACATAAACCTCGGCCTATGGTTGACCTGTTAGTGAGTATCGTCATCCCCGCTTTTATTCTAATGAAGCTAAGTGGTGATGATCAGCTCGGGGCGAGTGGTGGATTAATGTTGGCGTTAAGCTTTCCGCTAGGGTGGGGCATATTTGAGCGAATAAAGTATAAAAAATTTAATTTTATTGCTCTGCTTGGCTTAGCCAATGTGATGTTAACCGGCGGCATTGGTTTACTGGAGCTTGACCTTAAATGGTTGGCAATTAAAGAAGCCGCGATTCCAGCCGCTATCGGCATTGCAGTGCTTATTTCGACTTTTACTTCTAAGCCACTAATTAAAGTCCTGGTCTTTAATCCAGCGGTGATGGACGTAGATAAGATCATGAAGCGCTTACAACAGAACAATTGTATGGCGGCGTTTGAAAAGCGACTCATGACAGCCACCTATTTTGTTGCCGGCTCGTTTGCGTTCTCGGCCACCATGAATTACATATTGGCCAAATGGATAGTCACCAGCCCTACTGGGACCCCTGAGTTCAATGAACAGCTGGGGCAATTGAGCTTATACAGTTACCCAATGATTGCCGTGCCATCGATGTTGATGATGATGGGCACCTTTTATTATTTATGGCGCACGATTCGAGATTTAACAGGGCTTAAGCTGGAAGAGGTTTTGGCAAACCAATAATGGTTGTGTCAGGTTGCGGCTGACTTTACGCTTTATAGCTTGAAGCAATCAAACTTAGTTTGATAAATCTATCAGGCTGCGCCTGACTTCTAAGTTAGACTTCATCTAACAATTAACGTCGCGGCGCTTCGACCGCAGCAGAGTAGAGCAATCAAGCTTCGCTTGATAAAGGTCGTGAGCTTCCAGCTCACACTCGGGCAAAAGGGGGACAACAGCTTCCCCCTCTTGCATCACCCGAGCCGCCCCTACGAAGTTGTTGATCCTCATGCTTATGGATAAATCGCTAACGCTTCCGATGGGGCATCCTGCCCCGCGAAAGCTACGCCGACATCCATGTCGGCATCACGCGATTTATTCCAACGCACTTCGGCAACTCCGATGGGGAATTGGCGTTTTCTGTGAGCTTGAAGATTCATTTGGTTTCTTCAAGAAATGGCTATTCAGCGTAGAAGCTAGTAGAGAATACTCATATTTCTTTTATTTGAAAATCATGCTGCAGATTCACGCAAAATACGTAATTGCTTCATGCGAATAATGACAACAGTTTTTGATACGTTAAATCGTTTCATTAATGACACTGAAATAGAGTTCATAGCAGATACATTGCAACTTTGTCCGTCAACAAATAGTAAACCAAACCCACGATCTACAATTCCTCGCTTTTCAGTTTCTGCTAGAAAAGCTTTAATAAATGCTCGCCTTGGCAATAGAAGACATGCTGCAAATTGGTTAGCTTGCCACTCCATCCGCATGACATCCTTTAATATAATATCGGTACGATCCACACTGACAAGGTGGGAGTCTAAGCAGTTTTCACCAACCATAAACTCAGAGTGTTTGAGGAATAGGTGCCCTAGTTCATGGGCGACTGTAAATCTAGTCCTTGATTCAGTTTCACATTGCTTGTTGTCAATATTTATAACACCATCTTCAAAGTTTACACATCCTAGGACACCAAGCTCTAAGCTTACACCCAACTTAACTTTCACAGTATGCTGTTCGAAAGCATATCGTTGTAGATCTTCTACGGATACTGGTCCGGAAAAATACTTAATACCTTTTAGTACATCTGCGCACAGATCCTCTATGACTTCAACTTCAAGGTATTTTACGAGTGAGTGTTTTTTTGGGGGAATGGTTTTAATGCGAGTATCAATATTTTGATGCTCTTTAGGTTCATTTTGCAAAATGAGGTTAGATATTAATTGATGAGTTGAAGTTGTATAAGTCCCGCTCGAGTAGCAGTAGAAATCGAAGCCTTTGCTTTTATATTCTTGTTCAAGTAAGCCTTCTGATACAGTTAATCGCTCTGTAACGCTTTCGCTTCTGCCCTTTATGAGAGATGGTGAACGATTTAATATCCATTCACGTTTATCTGGATTGAAGTACCGCAACAAGCCTATACCTTTAGACCTCGCAAATTTGAAAGCTCCGTCTTGGTATGAGTTAGTTGAGGCTATGATGCCTTTAATATTTGCTCCTGAAATCTGTTGGGCTTTGGCATAAAACTCTTCTACATCATCAACAGGCACTCGGTGATTGTAATTCTTGCATTCAATCAACACTAATACGGAGTATTCTTTCTGCCCAGGCTGGTAGATTTCAATAGACACGTCGAAGGTAATGTTTTTTTCTCGATCTTTAGAGTAATAACCTTTTTTAGTGAATATTTTGCAGCACTCTTTACGCGCCCAAAATCGATCATTTTCAATATCATCGGAGAAGATATCGAAGATAGTTTTTTCTAGCTTATCGCCTTTATCAACAGTGTTCATCTATGTACCATTTGAGCTTAAAGTTTAATATAGCTAAGTACCTTTTACGTATGGTAGAGGTAAAAGGGTGACGGTATTATTGATTGCAACTCGAATAATAACAATGTGTTAAACATGGTGGTGGGCAATAATGACAAATTTTTTTTGAGCGGATTGCTGTAGATCCCTTCTTGGCCGTGTGTGAGCTGGAAGCTCACGACTTTGGTCAGGCGCAGCCTGATGCCTTAAAAATCTGGTGTGGGCGAAGCGCCACGATGTTTATCAAGCGTAGCTTGATTGCGTCAAAGGCCGTAAGGCCTCATCCCCACTAGTCTGTGGGAACAATACCCATTAAAACAAGTTCCTTATCAGAACTCTGATATTTGAGAAACAACTGCTGAATATCATTCGGCGCTGATGACACAGCGCAAAACCCATGTTGAGAATAAAACCCCTGCAAATGCGCTAAGGCAAAAATATAGGTCTTGTCGTTATTGATAACGGATGCAAGTTCATCCATCAATTGATGACCCACACCTTGGCCGCGAAAATCTGGATGCACCAACATGCCGGTTAAAATGGCTAACTGACCAATAGGCCGAATACGCGCACTAGCTACTATTTTTGATGACGCTATGTCGGTGCCGTTAGTCGAAGTGCAGTCCTCTTGAGTCAACACGCAGACTGACTCCTTCTGCAACAGGCGTGCATAAGGCATGTGCTGGCGATAGAACTTCTTTACCTCGATACGCTCATCAGGCGCTAACCAAGTTAATTGCACTGTGCTGTTTATCCTTACCGACTAAAAGAAAATTATGATGCTAAGCCTAATTCATACTACTTGCGATAGCTCTTGTAGAGCAAACACCAGAGGTTAGGTCATATTGCTTTTCTAACCTAGTGTAGATGCGACTGAGGCCTTTGATGGCATGGATGCCATCGCAGAGCTTACAGGGACGTACTTGCTGCGAGTCTCAGTAGTATCTGCGCATACGCCGACCGCAGGTCATTGGAACCACTGCAGTTGGAAGTTAACTGTAATACGCTATTTATGGCGTCTTGCGTAATTGTGTCACGTTGATGCAAAACCTAATACAGCAAATTACAGACTCAACGACGATTTACTGTTTTGAAAAAGTCATCCATGGTAAATCGTCATAAATGTTCCAGACACAAAAAAACCGCCAAGTGGCGGTTTTTCATAGGCGTTGAACCAGCAACGCCGATTTAATCGGTAACGATTAAAGACCTGCGTCAGCGCGTAGTGCGTCAACTTTGTCAGTCGCTTCCCATGGGAACTCGTTACGACCAAAGTGACCATATGCTGCAGTCGCTTGGTAGATTGGGCGAGCTAGGTTTAACATCTCTGTTAGACCGTATGGGCGTAGGTCGAAGTGACGACGTACTAGGTCAATCAATAGCTCTTCGCCAACTTTAGCAGTGCCAAATGTTTCGATGCTGATTGACGTTGGCTCTGCAACACCAATAGCGTAAGACACTTGAAGCTCACAACGGTCTGCAAGACCTGCTGCAACGATGTTCTTAGCAACGTAACGTGCTGCGTATGCTGCACTACGGTCAACTTTTGATGGGTCTTTACCAGAGAAAGCACCACCACCGTGACGAGCCATACCGCCGTATGTGTCAACGATGATCTTACGACCCGTTAGACCACAATCACCTACTGGACCACCGATAACGAAACGGCCAGTTGGGTTGATGAAGTATTTAGTGTCTTTAGATAACCACTTAGCCGGTAATACTGGCTTGATGATGGTTTCCATTACACCTTCAATGAGGTCTGCTTGAGTCACATCTTCGCTGTGCTGCGTAGATAGAACAACTGCATCGATACCAGCAATGCTGCCATCTGAGTTATAAGCAAAAGTAACCTGACTTTTCGCATCAGGACGTAACCATGGAAGTGTCTTGTCTTTACGTACTTCAGACTGACGCTTAACTAGCTTGTGCGAATAAGTAATAGGCGCAGGCATGAGTACGTCGGTTTCGTTGTTGGCATAGCCAAACATTAAACCTTGGTCACCAGCACCTTGCTCTTTAGGGTCAGCACGGTCAACACCTTGGTTGATGTCTGGAGACTGCTTACCAATTACGTTTAGGATAGCGCAAGAGTCGGCATCAAAACCCATATCTGAGTGAGTGTAGCCAATGTCACGTACAGTCTTACGGGTGATCTCTTCGATATCAACCCAAGCTGAAGTGGTAACTTCGCCGCCAACCATAACCATGCCAGTTTTGACATAAGTTTCGCATGCTACACGAGCTTTTGGATCTTGCGCCAAAATTGCGTCTAGTACCGCATCAGAAATCTGATCGGCGATTTTATCTGGATGACCTTCTGAGACCGACTCAGAGGTAAACAAGTGCTTTGCCATGATGGAAAATCTCGTCTTTAAACAATTTGAATGTGTAGAAGTATCTACATCTAGACGGCTATTCTAGTGTAAAACAGAGTTGATGACACCCCTTTCACTAAATTTTGTGCAGTCACGCGCGCATTTTATTTGCTAGATACATATTTAATAGGGTTTTTGATTTACATTAGATCTATGTAAGTAAAGGTGATTTTTACTGTTTTATGCGCAGCGTTCTGATTTAGGAATGATCAATAATTTGCCCATTTTTGCCAAAAATTCACCGCTGAAATAGAAAAAAGCTATTATTTGATGGCATTAATTTGCTCAAGCTTCATTCATCTCACTTAAAAGTGCCAATATTTTTCATTCTGGGTGAATTAAATTTGCGTCCTACTGGCGAGTAGGCGAAAATATGGCTCCAAAATTTGCTGTAGGGAAGGGAAAAGCAAATACAAATTTGTGGCCCTTTTCTCAATCTAAGCCTCAATACCTCAAAACGAAGCAGGAGAGAGCATGTCATCTCGTAAAGAACTCGCAAACGCAATCCGCGCATTGACCATGGATGCTGTTCAAAAAGCCAATTCTGGTCACCCAGGTGCACCAATGGGGATGGCTGATATTGCTGAAGTGCTATGGAACGATTTCCTAAAGCACAACCCAAACAACCCAGACTGGGTTGATCGTGACCGCTTTATCCTTTCTAACGGCCACGGCTCTATGCTTATTTACTCTTTGCTGCACCTTACAGGTTACGCATTACCTATCGAAGAGTTGAAAAACTTCCGTCAGCTTCACTCTAAAACACCGGGACACCCAGAATACGGTTACACTCCAGGTGTTGAAACAACCACTGGGCCGTTAGGTGCTGGTATCAGTAACGCTGTAGGTATGGCGATTGCTGAAAAGACACTGGCTGCACAGTTCAACCAGCCTGGTCACGACATCGTTGATCACTTCACATACTGCTTCCTAGGCGATGGCTGTTTGATGGAAGGTATCTCTCATGAAGCATGTTCACTAGCCGGCACCCTAGGTCTTGGCAAGCTAGTCGCGTTCTGGGATGACAACGGTATTTCTATCGATGGTCACGTAGAAGGCTGGTTCACTGACGATACGCCTAAGCGTTTTGAGTCTTACGGCTGGCACGTCATTGCTAACGTAGACGGACACGACAGCGACGCAATCCGCGCAGCTATCGAAGAAGCTAAGTCAGTTACTAACAAGCCAACAATGATTTGCTGCAAAACCACAATCGGTTTTGGTTCACCAAACAAGTCTGGCAGCCACGACTGTCACGGCGCACCACTAGGTGATGCTGAAATCGCAGCGGCTCGTGAATTCCTTGGCTGGAACCACGGTGCATTTGAAATCCCAGAAAACGTTTACGCGGGTTGGGATGCTAAAGAAGCGGGTCAAGCTAACGAAGCTAACTGGAACGATAAGTTCGCAGCATATGAAGCAGCATTCCCAGAATTGGCGGCTGAATACAAGCGTCGTGTTATTTCTGGCGACCTACCTGCTGACTTTGAAGAGAAAGCACAAGCTTTCGTTCAAGAGTGTCAAGATAAAGCAGAAGGCATTGCTAGCCGTAAAGCATCACAAAATGCTATCGGTGCATTTGGTGCTATCCTACCTGAAATGCTAGGTGGCTCTGCAGATCTAGCCGGTTCTAACCTAACGCTTTGGTCTGGCTCTAAAGGTATTCAAGACGATCCAGCCGGTAACTACATCTATTACGGTGTACGTGAATTCGGCATGAGCGGTATCATGAACGGTGCTTCTCTACACGGTGGTTTCATCAACTACGGCGCAACGTTCATGATGTTTATGGAATACGCACGTAACGCTGTACGTATGTCTGCATTGATGGGCATTCAGAACATCTTCGTTTATACCCATGACTCTATCGGTCAAGGTGAAGATGGTCCAACTCACCAGCCAGTTGAACAGCTTGCTAACCTACGTATGACACCAAACATGACGGTATGGCGTCCATGTGATGCGGCTGAAACTGCGGTTTCTTGGAAGAATGCAATCGAGCGCCGTAACGCGCCAACATCGCTAATCTTCAGCCGTCAAAACCTACCAGCTCAAGCACGTAGCGCTGAGCAGTTAGCAAACGTTGTTAAAGGTGGTTATGTACTAAGTGATTGCGCTGGTACGCCAGACCTAATCCTGATTGCTACAGGCTCTGAAGTTCAGCTAGCACTAGATTCTGCAAAAGTACTGACTGAGCAAGGCCAAAAGGTTCGCGTTGTGTCTATGCCGTCAACTAACGAGTTCGATAAGCAAGATGCGGCTTATAAAGAGTCTGTACTACCAGCCTCTGTGACTAAGCGTGTTGCGATTGAAGCGGCTCACGTTGATTTCTGGCACAAGTATGTTGGCTTTGGCGGCGCAGTTGTGGGCATGAGCACCTTCGGTGAGTCTGCTCCTGGTGGCGACTTGTTGAAGTACTTTGGCTTTACTGTTGAAAACGTTGTAGCAACCGTTAACGGACTATAATCAGCTAACGTGTCAGAGCTAATGATGCAATGGGCGGTTAACCTAGGCGCGAGTCGAAAGATTAATCAGTGTATTGCATCAATAATTTGCTCTATGATACAGAATAATTGTTTACGTATTTTTTACTTTAAGCATTTATGATACAACGGCTTACCTATTGAGGTAGGCCGTTGTCGTATCAATAATTAAGCTGTTAAAGGAAATAGAAAGCTTACATGATCAGAGTCGCTATCAATGGTTATGGCCGTATCGGTCGTTCAATTCTTCGTGCAGTGTATGAATCTGCCAAACGTGACCGCATTCAGATAGTGGCGATTAATGAGTTGGCCAAACCTGAAGCGATGCTTCATTTAACTCAGTACGACACCACCCACGGGCGCTTCCACACCCAAGTGTCACTTGATAATCAGCATATGATTATTGGTGACGACGCCATTAAATTGCTGCATGAACCTAATCCTGAAAATCTGCCCTGGAAAGAACTGGATATTGATATTGTTTATGAAGCGACGGGCGTGCTTAATGACAGAGTGCAATGTGAAGCGCATATAAAAGCGGGTGCTAAGCAAGTTCTAATCAGTAACCCGTCATCTAGCGATGTCGACGCCACCATTGTTTATGGTGTTAACCAAGATTTACTCAAAGCCGAACATACCATAGTGTCGAATGCATCATGCACGACTAACTGTATCGTACCGGTGATCGACGTGCTCGATAAGCATTTTGAAGTTAAAAGTGGTGCGATTACCACTATCCATTCGGCAATGAATGATCAGCAAGTGATCGATGCCTATCATGACGATTTACGTAGAACCCGCGCCGCTGGTCAATCAATCATCCCTGTCGATACTAAACTTGCCCGGGGTATTGAGCGTATTTTGCCGCACATGAAAGATAAGTTTGAAGCTATCTCTGTACGCGTGCCGACCATTAACGTCACCGCAATCGACCTTTCCGTTACGCTCAATAAGCGCGTCGATATCGAAACCGTGAACCGAGTGCTTAAACAAGCAACTGAAGGTTCATATTCTGGCGTGGTCGGATTTACCAATGAGCCGTTAGTATCGTGTGACTTTAACCACGACCCACGTTCAAGCATTGTCGATGGCACGCAGACCCGAGTCAGCGATGGTCATTTGGTGAAGCTATTACTCTGGTGTGATAACGAGTGGGGTTTTGCTAACCGTATGCTCGATACCAGTTTAGAGATGATTAAGGCAAGAAGGTCCTAGGATCTAGGTCCTAGGAAAGTCAAAGACGGTAAAAGCAGGTTAAAGGCTGAGAAGGTTCTAGGTTCTAGGAAAAGCGAAGACGGGAAAGGCCGGAAAGGCTGAGACGGTGCGAGCAGAGACGGAAAAGCTAAGAAACGGCGCAAGGTGGGACTTTGCTGTTCCTAGTAGGGCGTAGCCCGTCCTCGCAGCGAAGCGTCCTAGGATCTAGGTCCTTGTTCTAAAGTAGGTCGGCATTTATGCCGTCACCTTTGATGGGCTAAAGCCCAACCTACATAAAAAACACAATGCCGTCTTTTGATTGTATAGCAGGGCGAAGCCCGCTCTAGCCGCGAAGCGTCCTCGCAGCGAGTTTACGAGTGCTCTAGATTCTAAAGAAGATAAAGCCGAAAGAGCAGGTGATAAGTCGAGAATAGCTGAGACGATACAAGCTGAGACGGCAAAGGCCGCAAAGGCAAGATGGTAAAACAAAAGCTGAATAGACAGAGAATCAACGGCAGCGGAAAACGAAAGATTATAAAGAGCCAGCTTGGTGTTGTTTGGTATGCAGAACCTAGAACCTAGAACCTAGAACCTAGAACCTAGAACCTAGAACCTAGAACCTAGAACCTAGAACCTAGAACCTAGAACGTTGGTGTTGTGTCCCGGCGGTCTATCGATACCGTTTTATTGAATTTTTGCTCAACTTAAATTTTTTAACTTTAATTTTAACTTAGATAGTAAGGAAGCATGAAAATGGCGATTCTTAATATGAAAGATCTGGACCTTCAAGGTAAGCGTGTGCTTATTCGTGAAGATCTTAACGTACCAGTAAGCAATGGCGTAGTGACAAGTGATGCCCGTCTGCGTGCATCATTGCCAACGATTAAGCTAGCCCTTGAAAAAGGCGCCGCGGTAATGGTGATGTCTCACCTAGGCCGTCCAACTGAAGGCGAGTTCAACGCTGAGTTCTCAATGCAACCTGTGGTTGATTACCTGACAAAGGCGCTAGATTGCCCTGTGCGTCTTGCTAGCGAATACCTAGACGGTATCGAAGTTGCTGTTGGTGAAGTGGTTGTATTTGAAAACGTGCGTTTTAACGTCGGTGAGAAGAAGAACGATGAGGCGCTAGCTAAGAAGATGGCGGCACTTTGTGACGTGTACGTGATGGATGCATTTGGTACTGCGCACCGCGCACAAGCATCGACGCATGGTGTTGGTCTACACGCACCAATCGCCTGTGCTGGCCCATTGTTAGCCGGTGAGCTAGAAGCTTTAGGCAAGGCGCTTGATAACCCTGCACGCCCAATGGTGGCCATTGTTGGTGGCTCAAAAGTGTCAACAAAACTGACTGTACTTGAAAGCCTATCGACAAAAGTTGACCAACTTGTTGTTGGTGGCGGTATTGCTAACACTTTCGTTGCTGCTGCGGGTCATCAAGTCGGTAAGTCACTTTATGAAGCAGACTTGATTGAAGAAGCTAAGCGTTTAGTGGCTAATGCCCAAAGCCGTGGTGGCGATATTCCTGTACCTACAGATGTAGTTGTAGCAAGCGAGTTTAGCCCTACAGCGACAGCAACACTGAAAGATGTAAGCGATGTTTCAGACACTGATATGATTTTCGATATCGGCCCAGACAGCGCTGAAGCACTTGCTGAAATCATCAAAAATGCCGGTACAGTTGTTTGGAACGGCCCTGTAGGTGTATTTGAGTTTGATCAGTTCGGTGAAGGCACTAAGCGTATTGCGCAGGCGATTGCTGAATCTAATGCTTTCTCTATTGCTGGTGGCGGTGACACATTAGCGGCGGTTGATAAGTATGGTATCGCAGATAAAGTATCTTACATTTCAACTGGTGGCGGTGCATTCCTTGAATTTTTAGAAGGAAAAGAGCTTCCTGCTGTGGCAATGCTTGAGAGTCGAGGCGAGTAATCGTTACGATTTGATACTCATCTAGACCAAGCAACAAAAAAATTACCAAACTGTTTGTTGGCGGGCTTTAAATCGACATTTGTCGGAGTTACACTAGCCGCCAATAAAACAGTGATAAACGTTGTGTATCCAAGCAGTTTAAAAATCCGATACAGCAACTGATATAAAAATAATAAATAACAGTAACCGTTTTAATGTTAGTCGGTTTGGTACTGGCAACGTTAGAGCATAAAAATCCATCCAAACGATAGCGACCCCGGTGAGGCAACTCACCCTATTATTGGAGTAAAAAATGGCCTTAATTTCCCTACGTCAAATGTTAGATCACGCAGCAGAACACGATTATGGTGTACCTGCATTTAACGTGAATAACCTTGAGCAGATGCGTGCAATTATGCAAGCTGCTGAAGCAACTGATAGCCCTGTCATCGTTCAGGCATCAGCTGGTGCACGTAAGTATGCTCGTCCACAGTTCCTTAAGTACCTAATGGCTGCTGCACTTGAGCAGTATCCAGATATCCCTGTATGTATTCACCAAGACCATGGTACCGACCCTGATATCTGTCAGCGTTCTATCCAGTTAGGTATGTCTTCAGTGATGATGGACGGCTCTTTGATGGCTGATGGTAAGACACCTGCATCATACGAGTACAACGTTGACGTAACTCGTCGCACAGTAGCCTTTGCTCACGCATGTGGTGTGTCAGTAGAAGGTGAAATCGGTTGTTTAGGTAGCCTAGAAACTGGTGAAGCTGGCGAAGAAGATGGGATTGGCGCTGCTGGGATCCTGACTATGGATCAGATGCTAACAACACCAGAGGAAGCGGCGCGCTTTGTTGCTGACACTCATGTTGATGCACTTGCGATTGCAATTGGTACAAGCCATGGTGCTTACAAGTTTAGCCGTAAGCCTACCGGTGATGTGCTGCGAATCGATCGCATCAAAGAGATCCATGCACGTATTCCAAACACTCACCTTGTTATGCACGGTTCATCTTCAGTACCGCAAGAGTGGCTAGAGATCATCAACCAGTATGGTGGTGCTATCCCTGAAACTTACGGCGTACCACTAGAAGAGATCGTCGAAGGCATTAAGCACGGTGTGCGTAAGGTTAACATCGATACTGACTTGCGTTTAGCATCGACTGGCGCAGTACGTAAGTTCCTTGCTGAGAACCCTACTGAATTTGATCCACGTAAATTCTTGAAGGCGTCAATGGAAGCGATGGCTGATATCTGTACTACACGTTACGAAGCCTTTGGTTGTGCTGGAATGGCCTCTAAGATCAAGCCTAAGTCACTTCAAGCTATGTATAAAGCTTACCAGTCTGGCGAACTTGATCCACAAATCAAGTAAGCATTAACGAATAAATTTGATTAAAAATACCTGCCAATGTGCAGGTATTTTTTTGCCTGAAATGTACAACTAAGCCAACTATTTAAGCCCACTATCTAAGTCGCTATCTAAACAGCTAAGTCTATGGTTAGAAATATTCAGTTTGCTATTAGGTGAATGGTGTACTACCCGTTTTCAATTGTTAGAACAAAATGTTAATATTGCGCCGATTTTTAGGGAATATGGTAAACGGAGTACTAATAATATGAAAAAAATGCTTACAGCTTTGGCAGTGGTAATGGCTGCTCCTTTTGCTGCGCACGCAGGTGCTGACTTTGTAGAAGGCGATAAGACTTTCGCAGGTGAAGCTGAGCTGGGTGCGACTTTAACCACGGGTAACACTGAAACGTCTTCAGTGAAAGGTCGCTTGAACATGCTTCAAGAGCTGGGTAACTGGGAAAACCAGTATCTGTTCGAAGGGTTGTACAAGGAAGATACGGGTGATGTTACCGCTGAGCGTTACTATGGCGGTATTCAGGGAGACTACAAGTTCGATGAAAAGAACTACATGTACATCACTGCTAACTACGAAGTTGACCCATTTACGGGTTACGATTATAAAGCTGTCGCTTCGGCGGGTTATGGTCATAAGTTCATCGATAGCAGCGACATGTTCCTCAGTGCCGAAATCGGTCCTGGTTATATTTTTAAGAAGCTCGACGAAGAACAGTCTGCATTATTAGGTTTTGATAATGAAGACAGTGTTATTGCCCATGGTGCGGTTAACTTCACTTATGATATTAGCGAAAGCTCTAAGTTCACGCAGTTATTTGTTGCTGATTATGGCGATAGCTTAGAAGGTCGTTCTGAAACTGCTATTACAGCTAATATTATCGGTGCCTTGGCAATGAAATTTGCCGTTATCGTACGTTATAACGATAAGCCGTTAGATGATAAAGAAAGTACAGATACTGAGACAAACATGACTCTGTTATATGCCTTTTAAAGGCGTTGACAAGCAACTGAACTCGATGCTTGAAATGAGTACTACTGCTTAGTAACTGTAAATATTTGTCAACAAAGGTACCTATCCGGTACCTTTTTTGTTTTTTGTTGGTGATGTTTTGCGCAGCATTTTATTTAAAACATCAGCCATTACAACCTTTGACTTACTAACGTAACAGACTGTTACTTGCATTTGTTAAATAACGATAATTTTTATGTGCTAGAACTCACGAAAGCAGCATCAGCTCTGCTTTAGCGTTATTTAATCACGGACTCCGCCGAGGATTCACAGTAAACTGGATACAATTATTAGGTAAGAGTCGTTAACGTGTATATAGGTCCATACCGATTTGATCTCACACTGCAAGAGTTGGTTCATAGCCGCTTAAAGTCAGCGCCCGGGTTCAAGTTATCCAACATTGAGTTTTTGGTATTACATCAATTGATGTCATCAAGAGGCCAAGTTGTATCTACTGAGTTTATGTGCGAAGAATGCTTGCCTACAGTAGTGACCCATCACGACATTGCTACCGCGGTACAAAACATTAAACGCTTTCTTGGTGCAGAACATGCTAGCTGGATTGAAGCGATTAATAAGCAGGGTTATCTATTGCATGTTAAGGCACAAGAAAAGCCGATGTTTAATTGCACTCTCAATTCTATTTCAATTAAAAACTATGTGCTTTGCATCATTCTTGGGATCTTACTGATCATTTTCTTAGCGACTAATCTGCAAACAACATCGGATATTAGCTTGTCGATACCCGATAGAATAAAAATTGCAGGAACCGAGTCGATACTCGTACCTATATATACAAGCGATACAGATAAAGACAATTTTCACAGTAGAGTTAAGGAGTTGTCGCTGCAGTTGGCGAGCTGTGACAAGCTTAAGTGGCAACGGGTTTATATTGCGCCGTCGAGTGATGGCAGTCGACTTGAGTTCTTGATGAATAATTTAGCCGATGACGGTCAGGCTTGTAACAATTTAAAAGTGAATAATGTGGCTAATGATTGGCGCTTTATTGATGAAGCATGGCTAAAAGAGGTTGGGTTCTGTGAGTAAAGGATTAAATTGCGGGCCATTTTCAGGCTTCAAATCTACGCCAATTCTAGCAACATTAACCTTTATCTTTGGTTTATGTCTGCTACTTGATCACGCCATTGAGCCTGATGATAATTCAAGCCTGTCTTGTACCTCGGGTTCCTACCGTGTTGGCACCGGTTTTGAAGCGACTCAACGACTCGAAATGACTAACACTCAAAAGGGTATTGATATAGCGTTAAGCTTCTTCAAGGGGGATAAGTTAACCCATAAAGTTATGGCGAACGGGACGGTTACCCCCATTAAGGCGCCTATTCTTACCTATGAAGTTGAATTGGCACAGGGTCAGTATTTACGAGGCTTATTGCAAACTGATTATAGTGAGTCATTACAAGCGGCGATAACGCAAGCACAAGAACACCTTGTTGATGAGCAAAGTAAACCCTTTCAAATAAGGGTGCTAGAGATGAATAAAGCGGCTGGAGTCGTGACGATTCAAATCAATCCTGGTAATCATCTATGGGCTTGTAAACTGGATTAATCACTCTCTTTTTAGGTGAGGTTTGTCTTGCGGCGCGTCTAAAGAGAGCTATCCCTAAGCTGCATTGCTAAAAGAGTTGCCAATAAGACTTGCTAGTCTGGAGGGGAAATAAGAGTTTCCAAGCAGGAGTGGAAATTTTAGTGAGCAATCTTAGCGAGCAATCTTAATGGCTAATTTTAATAAAAAAGCTTAATAGCTAAGCTTAATCACAACAAGTGTCAATATCGGTTAGACTTAACAAGGTCTATGTTACTTATTGAGCATGATTTCTAATACGATTACAGGTCATTGTTAATTGTGATAGCGTTAACACTATCGTGTCGATGCGAGTTGCGTTCCCCATACCAGAAAGTTCAATATTGTCAGTACCGTGTCATTTTCTTCGTTATATAAAAGGTGTATGTGTCTAAAGTCAGAATAAAACAGGAAGAAGCACTGTCGATTAAATTTCTTCACCAGATGGAGGTGGGTGATAGCCGCCGGCTGGACCTGTATTTTTTCCTTCCGAAAGAGATGGGGATTAATCCCCAAAGCCTAAATGAAGAGGAGTATTTCCACTCCTCGATAATTGGTCGTCGCTCCTATTATTCTTCCGGCTTGCACCTGCCGTTAGTGCAAAGCCGCTTTGCCAGCCAAAAGAAACGTACAGTCGAGGAGTTTAGGCTCTACTTGAACTTGTTTGCCTACCAGTTTGCCGTCGCCATTGAGACCGACAGTAAAGAGTTAGCTCAGACTGAAGATTTTGAAAAGTTTTATAGTTCACTCGATGAGTTAAGTGAACAAGTGACGAGCTTGCTTAAGCGTTTTAGACGTAATGAGCCCAGTGATGAAAAGTGGAAGTCCTACTTTGAAAACGCCGATAACTATCTTTCCTGGTTATGTGAGCAACGCTTACTAAAATTGCTCGCTCATGCGCCCAGAACCAGTGATTTTAATGAAATTAACGATAGAGTCGTGGCACTTTGTCGCGCTGAGGCGCTTTATCGTCAAGAGCGTAGCTATAACTCGTCGCAAACAGTTAAAGACCCAAACCGTATCGCCAATAAGATGCTGCTATTAAGACGCCTTATACAACAAGGTGTCGTCCTTAAAGAAGATTTAAAAACCTTAGGTGTCGGGCTTAAGAAAATGACCACGGGTATCGCCACGGGCATGGTGATGCTTGTGGTGTCAGCCTTGATTATTAAAGCTCAAGGCTTCTTTAGCGGATTAACCATCGCCTTAGTGCTGACGCTGGCGGTGATTTACGGTTTTCGTGAAATCTTTAAAGACGATATTCGTAACGCCATGTGGCGAGCTATCCAAAAAGGCCGACCACGTTGGAGCCGGCTCCTAAGTGATACCACCAGTAAAAGTATTGTCGCTAGGCAACTTGTTTGGCTTGAGTTTATGCGTAAAAAAGAACTGCCAGATATGGTGTCGCAGATCCTGACTCAACGACATAGCCAAAACAAAATCGATGCCGAGATTCTTCACTACGGCATCCATACCCGGGTTTCGCAGAAAGACTTCTTAGCAGGATACTCGACTATTCAGGAGCAAGTGAACTTTAGTTTTGCACCTTTTGCCCGCAACTTAGAGCGTGGTAAGGATAGGATCTATAAAGAGCAAGATGGAAAGATCAGTAATGAATCCGTTGAGCGTCGTTATCAAGTAAACCTGATCTTGGCTCTGCGAGATGGTAAACAGGTGCCACAATATGCACGCTATAAAATCACCATGAATCGTTCGGCCATTATTGAGATCACAGAGAGTGATTTACCGTCAGGCGTAACGACCATGGAGGAAGCGCCTTTTAAGGAGGAGCTTAAAGCCCCTGCGTAAGTGAAGGGGCTTTGCATTAACTCAAAAGTGTTAACGCGAAGACTAAATAAGCTGCCTTGTATAAGCCTGGCAGATTTGCTGCTGACCGGTTTGCTTAGCACGCTTTAGCGCGACTTCAGCATTGGCAATCAGTTGCTCAAGGCTTTGCTCTGCTTGATAAGAGGCAATACCGATACAGATCCCTTCACCTAGACCGTTATCATTGAGCTTATTTAAGGTCTCAATGGCAAAATAATGGGCCTGATCGGAGTCGGTATCGGGTAATACAACGATTAACTTGCCTAACTGCCAATGGGACATCTGGTAGCGGTGAGGCAGATCGCGTAACAAATGGATCTCCACTTCTTTTTGGCGAGATTCAATTTGGCCCATATCACTCATATGGCTTAGCATATCCTCGGCACTGATATCTATCATGAGCAGGCTAGAAAAGTCCTTGCAGTGCTGAGTTAAGTTATTGAAGTATCTTTCTAAATCATCTTTGTGGTTAAAGATGGTACTTCGCTTTGGTACTGAATTAAGGCCATCTTTATTTGAGTGCTTAACTATGGCTTGTTCAAAGCTACATTGTATATACTCAAGCTCTCCTGAATTATCTAAATAGCCTTGTAACGTGGCTTGTAAGCAACTGTCTTGTACATGATTCATCATCGCAAAAACCTGTCCTTTCCAGCTACCTTGGATCTGTAGCTGTTGGGAAATTTGAGGCCAGTGATGACTAAACTCTTCACTTAAAAGATGGATAACATTGAGTTTGGTGCTGTCTTCCACTTGCAATAGCGTGTTGAAAGCCGAGTTTGATTTGACCACAACGCCTTTTGCATCGGTGAGTACGCTGGCTGTTGGGCCATTGTGGAGCAAACGATTCAACATCGCCTCTTCTTGGATCTGTTTAAGTTCGCTAATGTCTTCAAAGGTTACCAGCATAAAGCGGCGATTTTCATCCTTACTGACTTCTATGCGCACACTGATTTTCAGCCAAATATGGGGAGTGGTATCTGTATATAGCTCGCTTTGCCAATGCTCTGTTTCATCAACTGTCTTAATAAAATCTAGATATTGGTCATCATTCAAATTGAGAATGCGCTGCAAACTACGATCGGAGAGCTCATCGATAGGCAAGGCAAGTAATTTTGATGCTGAAGAGTTCGCCGTTAACACGCGACCACTATCGTTGGCGATGATACAACCTAGTTCGCTATCAAATAGGCGATTAGTCATATCAATACTGAATTCTCGGGAACGTTGCTCTATACGATATAAGTGAGTTAAGAAAATCACTAAAGAGGCTAATAGTGTGATCAGGACTGACCCGATGATAAGAATATTACGCCATTGAGAAAAGTTAGCTGCGATGTCCGTATTTTTAATATAAGACACCAAAAAGTATTCTCTGCGCGTTTCATATTGCGTGGTTAGCTCTACTTTCAAGTAAACGAAGGTGGCCACATCGCCATGGAACTGACCAAAATTACTCATCGCCATTTTACGCCAAAGGGCCGGGTAAGACTGCTTTAAGCTACCGCCCATGGTTTCGGGGAGCCGAGTCACGCCCGTGCTCTGTTGTGCACCGGCATAAAGCAAACCTTGAGTATCTAGCATCATCAAGGGGGCTTGCTTGCTTGAATAAGCAGGTTTAATACTTTTAAGCATTTTAGACATAGAGTTATAGGTAACAAGGTAGCCACGAATACTCTGATCTGGATTTTCTAGCCAAGCAAATTGATATAGAAAGGGCTCAAGCTGGCCATCAATCGGAGTAAATTCTAATGGCGAGGTGTAGATTTCATTTCCCCCCATATTTCTAGCTCCACCGAGTAACGCGGGGGGCAGGCTTTCATTACCAAAATCGTTGCTGGTGGCAAATTTATGTTGACCTTGAGGATCGTAAAGGGCAATACCCAATAATTCAGGGACGTTATCGACTAGAATGTCCCAGTTATTAAGCAGCTGTTGCTGATTATCTGAAGAGGGTAAATTCAGGTAATGTTTAAGCAGTTCAGCTTTAGCAAACATCTGCGTTCTAAACTGCTGGAATGACACTTTATCTGAGATTAGTGCGCCAACCGCTTGTAGCTCACTGTAACGTTGGGTTGCCCAGTCTTCCTGCAAACGCCTTTCACCTAAGGTGATAATGATATTAGTCAGAATGATGATCGAAACCAACAGCATACAGAGCTGGCTCGCGGCGGCTAAGATACGTGCTTGAGACCAACGGATCCCTTGAGCACTGATTAATAAAGGTTGTTTGCGGGTTAGCATGTATTGATATTTATTACAGTTATTATGCCTCGCATACTAACATGAATTAACATTTGAGATAATGTTTGTTAATCATGTTTGTGCAATGCAAAGCATCAATTTAATTCAGTATTTTCCCCCAGAGTTAAACCGCTATCTAGCCGACGATATCTAGCTCTCTTTGCTTAAAGTGAGCGCCTCTGTTTTCCACCAGTTTGCGGCATGCCTCGATATCGACGCCTTCGAGACCATTGATCGCTGACACTTGCACGTCGTTAACAAATTGAGGTGCAAGCTTAATGAAATCAAGCAATGCCCAGTAAGCTCCAGCTAACTTGGGGCGGCAATGTTGCTGGTAAAGTGTTTCGGTATCGGCATTGAGTGAAATCGATAGGCTATCAACACAAGTGGCTAGCTCGGGAAGAATATTGCGTTTATGGAATAGGTTACCGAGTCCATCCGTATTGACGCGCACTTTACCTCCTTGGAGCTTAATTTCTTTAGCGACATCGAGCAAAGTGGTTAGGTTTAGCGTGGGCTCGCCATATCCGCAGAATACATATTCATCAAATTGAGACACATTCCCAAGCTGCGCGATTAATTCGTCGGCTTTGGGTTGGCGGTTAAGATCGAGTTGATACTCATGCACCTGTTTACTACCATTGTGTTTAGGGCAAAACTGACACCTTAAGGTGCAGCGACCGGTAATATTAAGGTAACGGCTATTACGGATATCGTACACAAGTGTGGGCTGGCAAACAGTCATCATCGCGCCTATCTAGAATTGCTATCGGCAAAGGATAATGCTTTAGGCTAATTAAATCTGTTTACTGGATCGAGTTATCTAAACTCTGTATGTGGTCAATTTTAGCTGAGCACGACAGGGCTAATATTTAGCTGTTTATGGCTTATACCGATTGTTATATTGATGGCCTTAGACTGGGTGTATTTGCGTGGTATTTGGCATCCCTTTACGATCTGTTCAGCGCGAAGCAGAGCATTAAAAAGGGAGGCTCAACGCCTCCCTTTTATTAAACATGGGTTATACCGATGCTTGGTCTGACTTTGGCTGCCACCACCAATGGTAGAAGCGGCTTAGGCCGCGCCTAACATCATCTAAGATGATGTAAAGGATCGGCACTAAAATCAGTGTTACCACGGTAGAGAATAAAATACCAAAGGCTAAAGACGCCGCCATCGGGATCACAATCTGCGCCTGTAGGCTTTTCTCTAACAGAATAGGGACTAAGCCAACAAAGGTTGTAAGTGAGGTCAGGATAATCGCTCTAAAGCGATAGCAACCTGAGTCGACAGCCGCTCTCACAATACTGTGGCCCTCAGCGCGCGCACGGTTAACAAAATCGACCAAGATCAATGAGTCGTTTACCACAACCCCTGCTAATGCAACGATGCCACACAAGCTTAAAATGCTCATGTTTAAGCCTAAGATAAAATGACCAAATAACGCGCCAATCATACCAAATGGGATAACAGACATAATGATCAAAGGTTGGCTGTAAGATTTTAGCGGAATGGCCATTAACGCGTAGATAGTAAACAGTGCGAAGAAGAAACCTTGTAACAGGCTCACTAACGCGCTTTGCTCATCGGCGCTACCGCCATCAAGTGCAGTTGATATATTGGGATACTTAGCCTGCAGTTGCGGCAAGAACTCTTCTTGGATCTCACTGACCACTTTCGATGGTTCAACTTTGTTGGTATCGGCATTGGCATTAATCGTAATTGCACGGCGGCCATCAACACGAGTGATTGATGAATAGGAGTCGCCTAATTGAAGTTCTGCAACCGTTGCAAATGGCACCGCAACACCACTTGGGGTGCGAATGAGCATATTCTCAAGATGCCCCACAGTGCGGCGCTGCTCAAGTGGGTAGCGCACCATCACCTTCACTTCTTCTTTGTTGCGCAAAATACGTTGCGCTTCATAGCCATAAAAGCCATAACGTACCTGGCGAGCAAGGTCTGATAAGGTTAAGCCTAACGCTTCGGCTTCAGGGCGGATTTTGAGCTTAATTTCTTGACTACCTGAGGAGAAATTATCAGCAATATCATAAACACCCTCATAGCTGCGAAGTTTTAGCTTTAGCTCCTCAGATGCTTGCGATAACTGCTCGAGATTACTCGAGGTTAATCTAAAAGAGATATCACCGCCATCATTGGTGCTGGCATTAATGTTAAGCTTTTTGACTGCGATGAGTTCAGGTAACTGTTTACGCCAAGCACTGGCAATCGTCTCGCCATCGACATCGCGATCTTCACCTTTGGTGAGTTCGGCGAACAAGAAGGCTGAAGTGCGAGAACTCATATTGATAAAGCTGTGCTTTACGACTGGGTAGCCAAACTCTTGCTCCATCTCTTCATTCATTGCGTATAAGGCTTCTTCAACCTCTTGCACAACTTTTAAGGTGTTTTCTTCTGAGCTACCTTCGTCCATCTCAAGTTGGACCTGAATGAAATCTGATGGCAGATCCGGGAAGAAAACCCAACGCACTTGTCCGCTAATGACCAAAGCGATAGAAAGGATAAGCACGCCGACAAAAACCGCCACCGTATTGTAGCGCTGCACGATACAACGTTCTAAAAACGGACGG
This sequence comes from Shewanella sp. 30m-14, assembly GCF_052977125.1. Taxonomy (NCBI): domain Bacteria; kingdom Pseudomonadati; phylum Pseudomonadota; class Gammaproteobacteria; order Alteromonadales; family Shewanellaceae; genus Shewanella; species Shewanella sp. 30m-14. Next base: position 151,937 of record NZ_JBRILW010000004.1, read on the forward strand.
TACATATTGTGAATAAAGTACTGCACCTTATCGTTGAGCCCTGCCTTTAGGCGGCCTAATAAACCTAATTGCTCACGAGGTTTACGCGGTTTCATATGGGCCAGGTGAGCAGGTAATATCAGTTTTGATTCAATGAGGGAAAATATGAGGCATAAAATGACCACCATACCGATGGATTTCCAGATAATCCCTTGCGGGCCAGATACCATTAGCATTGGCATAAACGCGGCAATGGTCGTCAATACACCAAAGGTGGCAGGCATAGCGACTTTATTCGCACCTTTGACTACATTCTCCAACGAGTGACCATGTTTTTCTATTTCACTATAGGCACTCTCACCAATGACAATGGCGTCGTCCACCACGATCCCTAGCACCAGAATAAATGCAAATAGGGTTAACAGGTTGATTGACAGTGAGAAAGGCTCCAGTGGCATAAATAGCATGGCACCAAGGAAGCTAATAGGCAGTCCCATCATCACCCAGAATGCCAGTTTTATTTCTAAAAATAACGCCAAAATGAGGAACACCAATAAAGCACCATAGAACATGTTCGACAGCATCATGTTCAAGCGACCTTTAAGGTAATGGGTCAAATCGCCCCAGGTATCTAACTTAGCCCCGGTTGGTAATGCATCGCGTTTTTGTTCTATGTACTCTTTGACTTGAGCTGAAATATCCAGTGCATTTTGATCATCAACACTTAGCACTTCGATAATGGCAGCAGGATGACCGTTGAAACGAGTGTACTCAAGGCGCTCTTCAAAACTGTCGTTAATGGTCGCGACTTGTGGCAGCATCACGCGGCTTCCATCAGGGCGAGTGCTCACCACAATTTTCGAGAAGTCTTCACCGGTATAGGCTTGCCCTTTAGTGCGCAGTAAGATGTCGCCATCCTTTGCGCGAATAGAGCCACCCGGTAGATCGATAGAGGAGTTTTGTACCGCTTGAGCAACTTGCGAGAACGTCAGACCATATTCTCTGAGCTTATTCTCTGAGAGCTCAATCGCAATTTCGTATTCGCGTACGCCAGTAACCTGAGCGCGGGTGACGGCGGGGAGTGCGGCGACTTCGTCACGAATCGTTTTCGCCAGTTCCTTCATCTCTTGCAGAGACTGATCACCGTAAACTGAAATCCAAATGACGTTGTTTTCTGGCTTTATACGAGAAATATTAGGTTTTTCGATATTAACGGGAAAGGTTGAAATCGCGTCTATACGCAGCTTGGCTTCATCGAGAATATCTTGTGGATCGTAGCTGTCTTCGACTTCAATGGTTACCAGGCCGACGCCTTCACTGGCGATAGAGGTGACCTTTTTAATACCATTGATATCTTGAATGGCCTCTTCAATTTTTATATTGATCCCCTCCTCAATTTCTTGAGGGGCGGCGCCAGGATAGGCAACAGAGATCTGTAAATAGTTAAGCTCAAATGATGGGAAAATTTCTTTATTGATAATTAAGGTGCTGAATAAGCCGCCTATGATTAAAATCCACATCAATAGGTTGGATGCCACATTGTTTTTGGCAAACCAGGCAATTAAGCCTTTTTGGTTTTCATTTTCAGTGGTCATTATTGTGCACCTGCATTAGCAAGTTGCTCTTCGCTGTTGTCACTGCTATCGGTATCAGTATCTTGAGTTGAATTAGCCTCTTCACCTAAGACTTTAACCACCTGACCATTTTCAGGATTGGTAAGATTAGTCAGTGATACACGCTCACCGTCGACAAGGCTGTCTTTAATGTAGACATTTTCGAGATCGCTTTTGACAACATTAACGTCTCTGATCTCAATGCTGTTATCGTCAGTGACTATAGTCACTTGATTGTCACGAACCAAATGACGAGGCAGTTTGACGATCCCCTCGACAGTGCGGCCTTTAATGATAGCGGTAACAAAAGTACCATACTTAAGCGGTAACTGACCTTCGCTGCGTTGACCTCGAAGGTAAGGGTCTTTGACTTCAGCGACCAAGTAAACCATGCGGTTTTCAGCATCTATAACGCCTTCGCTGCGAATAATTTGTCCTTGCCAGGTTACGGTCTTACCCGCTAAGTCAGCACTTAAGGTTACGCCTGTATCGGGGTTATCGACGGATTCAAGATAGGCAAGGTCGTTATTTGATAGCGGCAATCTCACCTCGGCAATGCGAGTATCGTAGAGCTCACCTAGGTTTGTGCCTAAAGTGACGTATTGCCCAAGGTCGACGTTACGGCCCTTGATAATGCCATCGAAAGGTGCGCGAATTACGGTGCGCTCTAAGTTACGTTGTGCGCGGGCGAGAGCGGCTTGCTGAAACTTTACGTTAGCTTGTTCTTGCTTTAGTTGCGGTAGACGCAGGCCTAATTCAGGTGGAATGCCACCGTCATAGCCTTTCCAGTCATTCTTAGCCACTTCACCTTTAGCGACCTCTTCTTCTAGCGCCGCTTTTGCTTGAGCGAGTGATGCCTGAGCTTGCATTAAGTCTGCTTCATAATCAGATGGCTCAATAACGGCCAGCTCCTCACCCTTCTTGACTACGCCACCGGCAACAAAGTTATTTGAGATAGACAGCATGCGCCCTTGGACTTCGGTGACCAATTGAGTTTTATATTTAGGGCTCACGATACCGTAAGAGGGGAGGTTTAACGAAACGGTTTGCACCTTAACCTCGGTGACATCAACAATCGGGAGCGGGACCTCATCATCTTTTTGCTCAGGTGCTTCCTTGGTGTTGATCAAGAGCTGAGCCGCAACAACGAAGGCGAAAAGAATAAAGAGAGGTGTCATTCTCCGAAGAATGGTTTTTATTTTAGTTATCATCTGATCCTGCTTTTCCGTGCAAAGACTTCTTCTTATTGCATAAATTACCAGAGTCAGACTTAAGGTGGAATCTTTATTTGTAACAAATTTGTTTCATTTTATGGGTGTCGCTGTAATTGCTTAATTAAGGCATCGAGCATCAAACGTGAATACTTGGCGCCATGTCGATCCAATGACTAAAGTTGTGGGTAGCAACATCCAACTCACATTGTATAAGTCAAATTATCTAGCGGTGACTCTAGCAACAACACAAGTTTGCTTAGCTTCTATTTGATGTGAGTGAGGTATTGATAAATAGATACTCAGATACTTAAATATTTAGATCTCAATGAATAGTGAGTCATTATGGTTAACGCAATGAACAACAAATTTAATCCGAGTCATGAAACCCACAAAGAAACGCTGATAAAGTTTCTGGCTTTACTTGTCATTATCGTTGCTTATTTTGGGTATATGAGTTGGAAATATAATGCGTCTACAGGTTTTGCATTAGCAATATTAAGCTGGAGTTTTTTTGTACTGTGCACACCCGTTGCTGACGGTGGGTTTCTCATCGCCTTTCCTGTGCGTTTACTGTTTAAAGTCAAGATGGCAACGACTCAAGTCGTGCTGTGGTTTATTGCTGTAGGGGTCAATGTTTACTTTATTAGCTTTTCTGAAAGTACTTATCAACTGACGTTTCTCACCCGATTACTCGAACATATTCTGACTCAACCTATTCCTTATTGGAGCATCCTCGCAATCAGCGCTGTTGGTACCTTCTTATCGGTTTATTTTGGCGACGAGATGATGGATGTCGTGACGCATAAAGACCGAGTAAAACACCATCAGCATGGCTTTAAATATCGGGTCATTTTGGTTGTCGGTATGGGGGCTGTAACCGTTACGGCGTATTACCATTTATTGCGTAGTTTAGGTGTGCATATACCAGTGTAAAGGGATAAAAAAAAGGGCCACGAAAACGTGTCCCTTTGATGTGAAAGAAGCGCTCTTATCCCTAAGGGAATTACTTCTTCTTTTTCTTTTTGTTCTTCTTACTGAAGTTTTTGCCTACTGGACCCGGCTTTTTCTTTCCAGGCGGCTTCGCTTCTTTGTTCTTTGGACGCAGATCTTTAACGAAACGACGCTTCAGTGGTTGCTCGATATAACGTTCGATTTTACCAACAACACGAATGTCATGGGCTTCAACTAGCGAAATAGCTGTACCTTTAGCGCCAGCGCGACCAGTACGGCCGATACGGTGAACGTAAGTATCTGCTGAGCGTGGCATATCGAAGTTAATAACATGGGTAATATCGTCAACGTCGATACCGCGTGCAGCAACGTCTGTTGCTAGCAAGATATTCACTTCACCTTTGGTGAAACGGCCCAGTGCTTGGAAACGCGCTTTTTGCTCCATATCACCGCGCATAAATGCACAAGTAATCCCTTCTTTTTGTAGCAAGCCTTCAAGGCTAGCGACCGCTTCACGTGTCTTGACGAAGACGATGGTGCGTTGCACATCTTCTTGTTTTAACAGTGCGCACAGCAGGGCAAATTTATGGGCTTTGTCATCGGCTAAGTGGATCCACTGATGAATTTTGGCTTTTTCGCTACGTGGTGCTTCAGCTTCAAGCTTAACGGGATTCGTTAACAGCTGATGCGAGAAACGACCTACGTCACTGCCTTCAAGCGTGGCAGAAAACAGCATGGTTTGCTTACGACCGACCGATTCGATTGCAATGGTTTCAACAACGGCAGAGAAGCCCATATCTAGCATGCGGTCGGCTTCATCAATAATCAGTACTTCTACTTCTTCCGCGTTGAAATGACCTTTGTCTAGGTATTCCATTAAACGGCCAGGAGTGGCGACTAAAATATCAACGTTCTTCTGTAGCGCTTCTTCTTGAGGACCGTAAGGGACACCACCTGTGATGATGACGCTGTCTAAACCTAGGCCTGTAGCAAGGTGGCTGGCATAGCGATGAATTTGGCTAGCAAGCTCACGAGTCGGTGTCAGGATCAATACACGTGCGCGGCCGCCATATCGACGTGGAAAGTCGAGAAGGTGTTGCAACGCAGGCAGAAGAAAGCTTGCAGTCTTGCCAGTACCCGTTGGCGCACGAGCTAAGATATCTCTTTGCTCCATGGCAACTGGGATTGTTTGTTGTTGTATGGTAGTGGGCTTGTTATGACCCATTGCTTTCAGTGACTCTAACAAACGAGGGTCAAGCTGGAGATCTTCAAATTGCATGCGTGGCATCTCAATAAATAATAGCCGGACATTATAAAGCTTATAGCAGAGACTTTAAACGATTAGATCGCCAGATCCTTAAAGCTTTAAATAAAAATCCTGACTCAGTTGACTAAAGGCTTTGCTGTACTGACCATTTTTCTCTCGGATATAAAGCTGCTGTTGAGAAGCCGTCTGTATATCTGTATCGCAATCGATAATATTTTTTGCTGTTAAATCATGGGTAAGCACCAGTATTTGACGATTCGGCGCTTTACCTTCAACGCTCGCTGCTAGCAGTTTGTGGCACAACCTCAAGTTATGCGTCGCCAAAATGGCTTCCAGCAGACTGACTGACTCAGTCGGTAATATGAGGCTAGCTTGCCCCTCGGGCGCTAATAGCTGCTTAATCGCTGCTAATAAAGCCTCAAAACTTAAACTGTCAGTATGGCGCGCCGTCGCTCTCGAAGCGCTACTCGACTGCGGTCCGTTAGCGAAATAGGGCGGATTGCAGATGATATGCTCAAACTGCTTGCTGTGGCCGTTTTGGCAATAGGCCTGGATATCACAACAGATAAGTTCTAAGCGATCTGACCAGGCTGAGGCATTAAAATTGTGCTGACAGTCGAGTGCTGCTTGGTCGTCAAGTTCAATTGCAGTGATTTTAGCTTGGCTGCGCTGAGCGGCCATCAGACTTAATAGGCCACTGCCAGACCCAATATCCAAAATAGTCTGTGCCTGACTTAAGGGCGCCCAAGCACCAAGTAATACTCCATCGGTACTTACTGGCATACCACAGCGATTGTCATCAATATGAAATTGTTTAAAGGTAAATGGCATTGCAACAGGGTCAGTTTGAACAGTTAACTTAATTGTACGCTAATCAAACCTCTGCGGTAATCTACTAAAAATGATCTGTTGTTAATGTTTTTGGATGTGTTGCGAATTCATGCTGGTAAGTGGTTACTAGCTTTAGAGTGCTTGCTGGGTATTAACGTGAATGTGTCTGCTTGTGGGTGCTAATAGGGTGAATGTAAGTTATGAAAATTAACTGTTAACTCCTTGTTGTTATCTGTATCGAGATTGGGTTTTATTAGGTATGCCAGCTTGTTTATTAGAAGTTACTCTGATAATAGTATGCCCCTCTTTACTCGGTAAAAGCCCAGTTTTAGAGAAGGTAAAACAGTTTTAAAGCAATTTAAGCGATAATATTTCCGCTGCTGTTCATAAACTCGCCATGTATAGGCCGTATTTACCACGGAGCCGTGTAAACTAATCATTACGCATTTTTGTTGTCATCCAAATATGGTGCCTTAGTGGCGTGATGGCATGAAATAGTTAACTAAAATAAAATCTAGATGGGGCATAAAGTGCAAAACAATCAAATGAGTATCGCAGATACGTTAGGGTTAGGTTTCATGACCTTCGCGTTCTTCTTAGGCGCGGGCAACCTAATTTTTCCGCCTTTAGCGGGCTTTATGGCTGGTGAAAATCTTACCCTTGCCATGTTCGGTTTCCTTATTACAGCTGTCGGCCTACCACTGATCACTTTGATTGCTGTCGCTAAAGCAAACGGTAAAATTATGCAGTTGCTGCCTCCCATCGCAGCAACAGCACTCGCCGTGTCGATTTTCATCATTATAGGGCCTGCGTTTGCAGCACCAAGAACCGGCCTAGTTGCTTATGAAGTTGGCTTTAAGCCATTTTTAGAAGATACGTCGGCAACCTTTATGCTTGCAGGCTTAACGTTAAACATCACGCAACTATTCTATACGCTGGCGTTTTTTGGGCTTTCAATGGTGCTGGCACTGTTCCCTGGTAAGCTACTAGATAGTGTTGGTAAAGTATTAACCCCGATCCTTATTTTACTATTAATGGGTCTAGCGGTTTCAGTTATTGTGATCCCGGGTAGCGACATTGGCGCTGCGGTTGGTGAATATCAAAGTAACCCGCTAACGAAAGGGATCTTGGAAGGCTACAACACCATGGATACCTTGGCTTCGTTAATCTTCGGTATGTTGATCATCGACATTCTACGCAAGAAAGGCATTACAGAGCCAAAAGCACAGACTAACTATTTGATTAAAGCGGCCTTGATTGCAGCAAGTGGTTTGGCATTTGTTTATGTATCATTATTCTATCTAGGTGCGACAGCGGGTGACTTAGCTGCCGGTGCTGAAAATGGTGGCGTGATCTTAACTAACTACGTTATCGCTAAATTTGGCGCGAGCGGCATGGTATTGTTGTCATCAGTTGTTACTCTTGCTTGTTTAACAACTTCAGTAGGCCTTATCAGTGCCTGTGGTGAGTACTTTAATGAGTTAGCACCCAAGGTATCTTATCGCCGCTTTGTTGTATTGGTGAGCGTTGTTTGTGCAACCGTTGCTAACGTTGGTTTAGCGCAGTTAATCGACATTAGTGTCCCAGTATTGATGACGGTTTACCCTGTCGCAATTGCATTGGTTGCAGTAACTTTCTTAACTGAACGTTTTGCTTATCCAAAAACCGCGCATCGCCTGGTCGTTAGTGTGGCGCTGTTCTTCGGTATTATTGATGGCTTTAAAGCGGCTAAAGTTGATGTAAGCATTTTTAATTTCATGCCTTTACACAACGAAGGTATGGCATGGTTACTGCCTACAGCTATCGTGATTATTGCTTGTATGTTTGTAAAAAAGCCTGCTGAGCAGCTTGCGGTTAATTAAAGCGAGAAAGCAGATTGTCGAGCGACTGCGTATAGCGCAAAATGGTTCGATGACATAATATTGAGGCGATGTTTCTAAGAAGCATCGCCTTTTTTATGGCAAGAAGGTTTAAAAGAAGGTTCTAGGAAAAGCAGGTTCTAGGAAAAGCAGAGACGGTACAAGCTGAGACGATGCAAGACGGGTAAAGCTGAAAGGCAAAAGACGGAAATGCCACAGCATAATGCTTTTGTAGGTTGGCATTTATGCCGTCATTGATGATGGGTAAAGCCCAACTTACATTAAATACACAATGCCGTCTTTTGACTGTATAGCAGGACGAAGTCCGCTCTAGCCGCGAAGCGTCCTCGCAGCGAGTATGCGAGCGCCCTAGGATCTAGGATCTAGGTCTAGGAGCAAGGAAAAGCTAAGACGGTAGAGCCAGAAAGGCAAAAGACGGAAATGCAACGATAATGCGCTTATGCCGTCATCTTTGATGGGCTAAAGCCCAACCTACAATAAAAAACATAATATCGAGTTAGGTTTAAATAGGAATAATAAGTGGCCGATAAGTACACGCCCGATAGTTTAATCGATCTGTTTTTAGACGACATTTGGTCAACCAAAGGGCTTAGCGATAATACCTTAAGCGCTTATCGCACCGACCTGCGCCACCTCGACCGATACTTACAAAAACAGGGCGCAGAGTTACTCACTTGCTCGCAACTTGAGGTGCGAGACTATCTTGCTGAGCGTTTCGATAAGGGCTGCGCTAAAACCAGTAGCGCGCGCATGATGAGCAGCCTTAGACGCTTCTATGGTTACCTTATCGTCAAAAAGCGCATCGATACCGATCCTATGGCATTAATAGAGTCGCCTAAACTGGCACGTAAACTGCCGGACTCATTAAGCGAAGAGGATATCGACCGCTTACTGGCTGAGCCCGTTGATGACGATCCAATCGAATGCCGTGATAAAGCGATGCTAGAGCTGTTATACGCCACAGGGCTTCGTGTCTCTGAGTTGGTGGGTTTGACCATGGAGCAGTTAAGCTTACGCCAAGGGCTAGTGCGCATTACCGGTAAAGGTGGCAAGGAACGTTTAGTGCCGCTTGGAGAGCTGGCCGTGACTGAGATTGAGGCCTACCTTAAATTTGCCAGAGCCGAGCTATTAAAAGGCAAGCAAAGCGATGTGTTATTTCCCTCAAAACGGGCGCAGCAGATGACACGGCAAACCTTTTGGCACCGCATCAAGCTATATGCCTTAAGAGCTGGAATTAGTACAGATCTATCGCCACATACTTTAAGACACGCATTTGCTACCCATCTGCTTAATCATGGGGCAGATCTACGTGTGGTGCAGCTACTACTTGGTCATAGCGACTTGTCGACCACGCAAATTTATACCCATGTGGCAACGGCAAGGCTAGCGACGCTTCATAGCGAGCATCACCCAAGGGGCTAGTTTCTGACTTAGTTTCAGGCTTAGTTTCAGGCTTAGTTTTCAGGATTAGTGTTGTAATTTTTTTAAATAGCATGTGCATAAATCTTCGCCGTAACACACTTAAATCAAGGGTTAAGTTCAATCGGATTTAAGCTGAGGCTGAGAGTTGTTGACTGGTTAAATTGTTTCAACAATTCTAAACTTTCCTAAAATATATGATGGGTTTCACGTCTGAATGATTTAGTTACAGCAAATAATTTGCTTTAACTTGGCTGAGTCTGTAACTTTTCAGCTCCAAACTAGGTCTAATCGTTTATACCCATAAGTCTGACCCTTACAGAGAGTAGGAATACCAATGAAGTTCACCCGAACATTTTCTTTGATGATTGCAATGATGATTGCGCCTGCTGCATTTGCAGCATCAAACAGCGCTGGTGACGAAACCGCTGCGTTAAAGCAAAAACTAAGTGACACGCTAAGCGTTGAAGTGATCTCTATTAAGCAATCACCTATCTCAGAGCTTTATGAAGCCTTTACCGATCGTGGTGTGCTTTACATTACTAAAGATGGCTCAAAACTGTTTCACGGTAATCTTTATGATCTTGATAAGGGCATGAAGAACCTAACTGAAGCGGCTATGGCTGGTCCTCGCGTTGGTATGATGAAGCCTCTTGAAGAAAACATGTTGGTTTATAAAGCTAAGAATGAAAAACACGTGGTGACTATTTTTACCGATGTTAGCTGTGGCTATTGCCGTAAGTTACATAACGAGATGCAAGAGTATAACGATCTAGGTATTACTGTACGTTACTTAGCTTTCCCACGTGCAGGTATTCCCTCAGCCAATGCTGATGAAATGGAATCAGTATGGTGCGCAGCTGACCCATTAAAAGCCATGGGCGCAGCGAAAAATGGCAAAGCGGTTAAACAAGCTTCATGTGACGCCAAAATCAAAGAGCAGTATGAGTTAGGACAAGCCTTTGGGATTAATGGTACGCCTGCAATTATTCTTGAAGACGGTACCTTAATTCCAGGTTACCAGCCACCTAAGGCACTATTGCGTACGCTTGAGTCGGCACAGTAATCTCAAAGCCGCGAGTGTAAAAAGTTATAGTCAAAAAGGTGAGTCTAGGCTCACCTTTTTTGTGCCCCTTTGGCAGCAGTCTTTGTTATGCTGGCAGGGTTTATATGCTGACATTATTTATATGAGGGTTTAATCCAACGTGATCCATAAGATAGTTCGCCGCCCGAGAGTGGATGATAGTCACCTTCCTGATACGTTTTCGCCAATCTTAAAACAGATCTATGCCAGCCGCGGTGTAAGTGCATCTGAGTGCGAATTAAGCTTAGCTAAATTACTCCGCCCCGACACTATGGCTGGGCTTGAGCAGGCCGCTAACATTATTGCCGACGGTATGGCGACGCAAAAATCGATACTCATTATGGGTGACTTCGATGCCGATGGCGCAACCTCTACCAGCGTGTGCGTGCTTGCGCTGAGAATGATGGGCGCCCAAAAGGTGGATTACCTGATCCCAAACCGCTTCGACTATGGCTACGGCTTAAGCCCTGAAATTGTAGCGGTTGCGGCCAGTAGAAATGCAGAGCTGCTGATCACCGTTGATAACGGCATTTCATCTATCGAAGGTGTCGCCGCAGCCAAAGCGCTGGGCATGACAGTTGTTATCACCGACCATCATCTACCGGGCCATACCTTGCCGGATGCCGACGCTATCGTGAACCCGAATCAAGATGGCTGTGGTTTTGCGAGTAAATCCATCGCAGGTGTTGGTGTGGCTTTTTATTTGATGTCGGCGCTGAGAGCTGAGCTAAGGCGCCGTAACTGGTATCAAGAACAAGGCATTAGCGAACCTAATCTTGCTCAACTACTGGATATTGTGGCGTTGGGTACCGTTGCCGATGTGGTATCGCTGGACACGAATAACCGTATTTTAGTCGAGGCGGGTCTGCAGCGAGTTAAAGCTGGCCGCTGCCGCGTTGGTATTACCGCTTTACTGGAAGTGGCTAAGCGAACACCGTCACGTATTGTCGCATCAGATTTTGGCTTTGCCGTTGGTCCAAGACTTAACGCCGCAGGCCGGCTCGATGAGATGGCTCTCGGTGTCGAAACCTTATTGTGTGACGACATCTCGCTCGCTCGTCGTATGGCATCAGAGCTCGATGGTCTCAATGCCGAGCGCCGTGATTTAGAAGCCGATATGCAGCAAGAAGCGCTTAAGAGCTTAGAGAGTATTGAGCTCAATGAAGCCGAGCTGCCGTGGGGAATTGCTATTTTTCAAGCCGATTGGCATCAAGGCGTGATTGGTATCTTGGCCTCACGCATTAAAGATAAATATCACCGCCCAGTGATCGCCTTTGCTGAAGCGGGCGAGGGCGAGATAAAAGGCTCGGCGCGCTCGATTAAAGGTCTGCATATGCGTGATCTGTTAGAACTAATTAATAGCCGTCATCCAGGGTTAATTATTAAGTTCGGTGGCCATGCTATGGCTGCAGGATTATCGATTCAAGCGGGTCAGTTTGCTTTGTTTGCCGATGCTTATGATAAAGCTGTACGTGAAATCTTAGCTCCAGAATTGTTAACCGGTGAGTTAGTATCAGATGGCGAACTGGTTCCCGAGCAGTTTAAGCTAGAGCTTGCCACTGAGCTTAGAAATGCCGGTCCTTGGGGGCAGTCATTTCAGGAGCCGTTATTTGATGGCTATTTTAGGGTTATTCAACAGCGCATTGTGGGTGAGAAGCACTTAAAATTGATCCTAGAAACCGAATGCGGCCGGGTGATGCTCGATGCGATAGCGTTTAATGTGGACTTGAAGACCTGGCCCGATGCGACGATTCAGTATGCTCAGGTGGTGTACAAACTTGATGTGAATGAGTTTAGAGGCAATCAGACTTTGCAGCTGATGGTTGAGCAGATAGAGCCTAAGTAGGCAGTTGCCCTAATCTAGCCGAACAAAAAGGATGCACTGGTTGCATTCTTTTTGTTTTTAGCCCTAACCCTCAACTTTTGTAGGGCAGTATCGTTAATTAGGCTTGCCTTAAGTAGGTTTGATGGAAGGTTTGCTATGAATATTTTGCAAGCTTCTAAATCAGGGACGATTTCGCAGAGCCAATAGGGATATATTTACGGCGTCTTGCTAAAGCACGGTAGGAAAGATTCCTTCTGTGAGTCCGAGCCACAACTGAGAGGAGAACCACCTTCTTCCGAAGGCTGGCTCTTTACTTGTTTAAATAAGCGGGTAGGCAATGAGCCCTAGTTACGCAGGCTTTAATGGTAAAACGGTGCTGAATTTCAATGATTCCATCGCAAAGGTTGAAGTGACATTGGTTAAGCCTGCCACTTGATTGACCAAGCGTTTATAAAAGTGATCAAATGCCGCCATATCTTCAACTTGTACCCGCATCATATAATCATACTCCCCAGCCATGCGGTAAAACTCCATCACTTCAGGCATGGCATAAACCGCTTCAATAAATGTCTCATACCAAGCATGGGAGTGGTCACAGGTCTTAACCTGCACAAATGCGGTGAAATCAACGCCTATCTTACTTGGGTTGAGCAGGGCGACTCGCTTGTTAATAACCCCCTCTTCTTCTAAACGCTTTAAGCGTTTCCAGCAAGGCGTGGTCGTTAAATTAACGGCTTTGGCTAACTCGTTAAGCGATAAGGTGACATCGTGCTGTAGCATGGTGAGCAGCTGTCGGTCTACTTTATCTAGTTTTACTTTTTCAACCACAAGGTCATTCCTTACTGAGATTATCTGCTGTTGCTTATTTAAGCATTCTTATAGTTTGCAATTGCACTTTAATAGAAAAACTTTCTCTTTTCTGCCTTGTTGGTAGAAAAAATGGAAAAATAATTCTTCAGTTAATCCATTACAATGAATCAAAGATTGCAATGACTATTTTCCAAATAGTGTCGATTACTAGAAGTGAGTACAACGATGAAACAACACTTATGGCCTTTATTCCTTGAAGCAGTTAAACGCGATGTCGTCCCAGCCCTTGGCTGTACCGAGCCTATTTCTGTGGCATTAGCTGCCGCAATTGCTATTGATGAGCTAGGGATAAAAGACCAAGCCAGTAGCATTAAGCTAGAGGTTGCTGTTTCTGCCAACTTAATGAAAAACGGCATGGGTGTGGGGATCCCGGGTACGGGGATGGTTGGCCTGCCAATTGCGGCCGCAATTGGCGCGGTAGCAGGTGAACGTCATGCCGGTCTTGAAGTATTAAAAAATCTCACCAATGGCGACGTTCAAGTTGCTAAATTGATGTTTGAAAACAATCAAGTGACAGTCGGTGTCGCTGATGTGGCTAATGTCTTATACGCCAAAGTCACGGTTTATTATCAGCAGCAAACGGCGAGTGTCACCATTGCCGATAGCCACACCAAGGTTGTCGCGATAGAAATAAATGGTAAGCAGTGTTTATCTGTTCCACAGGTGGCGACTGTTAATGATAATAGCGATAAAACTAACCCGTTTACCGAGGCAAAACTGCAAGATATTTATGATTTTTCCATGCATATACCTTTGGATGACATACGTTTTATTATGCAGGCTAAAAGCCTAAATGATGCTTTATCCATTGAAGGCCTAAGTGGTAATTATGGTTTGAAAATTGGGGCGACATTCGTTAAAAACCAAGAGAAAGGCCTATTATCTGGTGGCTTACTGACCGACGTATTAACTCGTACCGCTGGGGCGTCTGATGCGCGTATGGATGGCGCTATGATGCCTGCGATGAGTAATTCAGGCTCTGGCAACCAAGGTATTGCGGCAACCATGCCTGTTGTTGTCAGTGCAGATTTTCTTAAATCAACTGAGGAGCAAACCATCCGCGCACTCATGTTGTCGCACTTAACGGCTATCTATATTAAAAGCTATCAAAACAAGCTTTCAGCCTTATGCGGCGCAACAACTGCAGCTATGGGGGCCGCAGCAGGTATAACCTATTTGCTTGATGGTGAGATTGAGCAAGTCAGTGCAGCCATTTGCAGCATGATTGGTGATGTGAGTGGTGTTATTTGTGATGGTGCAAAGACAGCCTGTGCAATGAAAGTGTCTTCATCGGCAGGAGCTGCGGTAAAATCTGCCTTAATGGCCATTGATGGTATTCGGGTAACGGGCACTGAAGGTATAGTTGCTGATGATGTTGATCAAACCATCCGAAATCTTGCAGCATTAGCCAATGGCTCTATGACCCAAACCGATGTGCAAATCTTAGAGATTATGATGCACAAATAAGACAAGATTTTGATAAAGCCTAGTATTCGATGAAGCTTAGTAATAGCGCTTAGAAATGGCTCTTATCAATAGCCCTTATCAATAAGCTCAAGCTTAAAGCATAAACCTAAAGCATAAGCCTGAAGCTTAAACTTAAAGTAAAAAATTCAAGCCAAATCGGTTCTTAATTAAGAATGCCGATTTGGCTTTTTAGTTTCTCTATGCGATAAAGCAACACACGAAAGCCATTTTCAAGATGGCTATTTTTAAGACCGCTAGTTTCAAGAGAATGCTCACCTCAATCATTGCTAGCAGCACTCGTAAGATTTTCTCTTTCCCTTTCAACTTCTCTGTTTTTGATTATTTATCTGTCCATGTTATCCCTATAGATTGAACTGCTCATCAAGTCAGCATTTCGTCATCTACGGGCCTCAAACTCTCTCTCGCTTTAAATAATCAGACTAAATACTCATCTAGTAGGTTGATTTTTATACTTATTTATATGGTTTGCTGGCTAGTGATTTAGCTCACACATCGATTTAATTTAGTTGTGGTTATCACTTTAATTCGAGAAATGTGCGCCACACCTCTCTAAGTTAAAATCTAAAACATTGAAATAAATCACACTTTTAAAGGCTTGTTAGCGGATGATTAATGACTAATAAGGTGAAGGACATCAAACTATTGAGCGTTTAAAAGTGATTAACTCTTGATCTGGATCAGTACGAAAAAACGATGTGAAAAAATCGCTAGATTGAGAGTATTTTTTGCTAAATCGACGCCAATAGCGATGAATTTAAATAAAAATATTCTCTCCATCCTTGGGTATGCTCAGGCCAAGTAAACACTATAAAAATGCTGTTTTCCTATAAACATAATTATAATTTTTTCATGTCAGTGGCTATGGCCAAATTTAATGGAATTGACTAATGAGTGAAGTAATTCAAGGCACACCAAGTGGTGATATTCAAGCGCAACCCCTACACCAACGCGCCAATATGACTAAGGCCGAATGGCAGCAAGCAACCAAGTTTGACAGTGTTGACCTTGGCTGGATAGTGATGAGCATAGGTATGGCTATCGGTGCCGGTATTGTATTTTTACCTGTTCAGGTTGGCGTAATGGGATTATGGGTATTTTTGCTGTCATCTATCATTGGCTACCCAGCAATGTATTTATTCCAAAAGTTATTCATTAATACCTTAGCTGAGTCAAAAAAGTGTACCGATTATCCAGGCGTGATTGAAAACTATCTTGGCAAAAACTGGGGTATTGCATTAGGTGTGCTGTACTTCTTGATGTTGGTTATTTGGGTGCTGGTTTATTCGTTAGCCGTGACTAACGACAGTGCCTCTTACCTGCATTCATTTGGCGTAACAGAGGGCAAGCTAAGTGACAATGTATTCTACGGTTTAGGCTTAATCTGCGTACTAGCCTTTATCGGCTCAAAAGGCGAAAAGCTGCTATTTAAACTGTCAGGTTTTATGGCGGTGACCGTGCTGACATTGGTGGCGGTAATGGCTGTGTTACTGATGGCTCGTTGGGATATGGCGAATATTCCAAGCATGGGTGAGTTTGGCCCAATGCTGAAAAATGCCATTATTACCCTGCCATTTACCTTAACCTCTATTCTGTTTATCCAGTCGTTAAGCCCAATGGTGATCTCATATCGCTCACACGAGAAGTCGATTGAGGTCGCACGTTACAAGGCTGAGCGCGCAATGAAAATTGCTTTCTCTATTCTGTTTGTCGTGGTGTTCTTCTTTGCGATATCGTTTACCTTTGCCATTAGCCAAGCGCAAGCAACTGAGGCGATGAATCAAAATATCTCAGCACTGGCGATTATTGCGCAGTACTTCCCTGGGTCATGGGCGACAGTGACCGGTATTGTGATTAACATCTTTGCGGTGGTTACGTCATTCTTTGGTGTGTTCTTAGCGTTCCAAGAGGCTTGCCGCGGTTTAGCGATGAACGTGCTACTGCGTAGCCGTAAAGAGTCACAGATTAATAAAGAGCTAGTGAATAAATTAATCACAGTGTTCATTATTTTACTGGCTTGGTCTGCAATTGCGTTAAACGCGCCAATCCTTTCATTCACCTCTATTTGTAGCCCAATTTTTGGTTTGGTGGGTTGTTTAATTCCGGCTTACTTGGTGTACAAGGTGCCACACTTGAACAAATATAAGGGCTGGGCAACTAACCTGATTATTGTGACGGGTGTTTTGTTGTGTATCTCACCGTTGTTGGCATTCATGTAATTGATTTGGTAAATCACGGATTAATGATTTAATTTAATTATTTAAGGCTGAGTTAGACTGCGTCTAACAACTAAAGTCGTGGGATTCCATCCCACACCCGGGCAAGGAGGACTGCTCGTCCTTATCCTCCTTGCATCCACCATGATGCCCCGACGAAGTTACATGCGTTGAAT
Source organism: Shewanella sp. 30m-14 (assembly GCF_052977125.1). NCBI lineage: Bacteria > Pseudomonadati > Pseudomonadota > Gammaproteobacteria > Alteromonadales > Shewanellaceae > Shewanella > Shewanella sp. 30m-14. Next base: position 168,747 of record NZ_JBRILW010000004.1, read on the forward strand.
ACGGGCCTCATACTCCAACAAAAATCGCCTAACGGCTCAGATGGGACATCCATGTCCCCCCGAGCCTGAGCCATCATCCATGATGGCTCTACGGCATTTTTATCTGCGTACTTCGGCAACTTCGATGGGGAGTTGTGGTATCTATAAGTTCAGCATTACGCCGAGGTCATCACTAAATTAGTGGCTATAAAAAGCACATGATGTTGCTATGGGCTGGCTTGAGTCGCAACAGCTTGTTAATGGTAAGAGTGCTTAACAGTCAGAGGGCTAAATTGCACACGCTTAACAACGCGGCTTTACCATCTAATAGAGCAAGCTTTTAGCTTGCTCAGATAAAATCTAATATCTCTCGCGGCAATAGGTTAGAGCAGCTTGCGCCATACTTCGTATTCTTTGATGCCTTCTACTTCGCCTTCATGGTGCCAGTAGGTGACTGTTTTGCCATTCTCTTCACGGGTTTCTAGCCAGCCTTTAAAGTGGTAGTTTTTACCGTGGTGTTTGGCGCGAGTGCCGGTTTTTACCGCTTCGGTGTAGTTGTCGCCATCGACTATGAAATCACCTGCTAGGTAACCTAGAAACACGCCGTCTTCGGTGTTGGTTAGCGAGAAGATATCGCCCTTGATTGATTTGACTGCGACTAAAGTGCTGTTGTCGGCTTTGAGAATGGTGCCATCTGGTTTTTTGTATTCACCCTCAACAAAATACCAATTACCTTCATAGGTGTGGGCTGACACTTGTGTCGATGTAAATGCTGTTGCTAGGACGATACTGAGCCCAATAATAATCTGCTTCACTGTTTACTCCTTTAAGTGATTTCTTTAAATAAAATCTTCCGTGTTGCTCTCTTTGTAAGAGACTGTTCTAACCTATCACTGTTCGTTGCAGGCGAACAATAAAGTGTTGGAATGATATATGACTACTTTGAGTTAATCGGGTAAATAGGATGATATATCACGCTTTTATTGCCGCTGAAATGCGACAATAGTCCCACTCTAATTTTCTATCCATTCTTGTAAATTTTCTTTGCAACCCTCAACAGCTACCCATGCTACGCTTTCATTTAAAGCGCTTGCTGATTTTTCGTTTTTTTATGGTGTTTAACGAGTATTTTGTCCAAATAAAAGCGATGAGCTTGGCGCTGATCTGGACCGGATTACTGCTGTGCTCACTTGAGGCGTTACCGGCTCTAAGGCATAAATACCGAGCCAAGCGCCATGCAGGCTAGCTAATAGAGTTGCGATTGATGTCGGTTTAAGAATGAAAAAAGCCACTCAATCGAGTGGCTTTAAACTGGGCTGCATGTCTGGAACATTAATATCGTTGATATTAATGTTCCAAGTATTGATGCCTCAGGTATTAATATAACCGTTAGTAAGTAACGGTTTTAACGCCCTCAGGGGTACCGACTAGCAATACGTCTGCAGGGCGCTTAGCGAATAGACCGTTAGTGACAACACCAACAATACCGTCGATTTGCTGTTCTAACTCAGTTGGCTTCATGATCTTCATGTTGTACACATCTAAGATGATGTTACCGTTATCGGTCACACAGCCTTCGCGGTAAACAGGATCGCCGCCAAGCTTAACAATTTGGCGAGCCACGTATGAACGTGCCATAGGGATCACTTCGACTGGCAGTGGAAACTCACCTAAGATACTAACTTGCTTAGTGTTATCAACAATGCAGATAAACTTTTCAGCAACTGCAGCTACAATTTTCTCACGAGTCAGCGCAGCGCCACCGCCTTTGATCATGTGCATTTGGCTGTTGATTTCATCTGCACCGTCAACGTATACAGATAGCTCATTAACACTGTTAAGATCAAAAACCTCAATGCCTAAGGCTTTCATTTTCTCTGTTGATGCTTCAGAGCTTGATACCGCACCTTGGATATCATACTTCATGGTGGCGAGTGCATCGATAAAGTGATTAACCGTTGAGCCAGTACCTACACCAACAATACTGTCTTTCTCTACATACTGTAGTGCTGCCCATCCGGCGGCTTTTTTCATTTCATCTTGAGTCATTATGAAATCCCTTGTTAAAGAAAATGTTAAAGAAAAGGTTAAAAATATTGCTGATAGTATACTCGTTTAAGCCACTGAACGTGCCTGAAATTTACTTTAAAAGTGACGCATAATTGGTAAGGCGTTTATTTGCCGTGGATAAAACGGCAGTTTTCGATGCAGTTAACAGTTTATTGTCATGAGCTTATTCACAATAGCCGCTATAGTATGAGTGTGATTTAGATTGGTATTAGACGGAATTTTGGCATTCTTGGAGTGTCTTGGGTAATTAAAGGAGTCGATATGGCAGGGGCGAGTTTATTAACCTTGTTAGATGATATCGCGACGATTTTAGATGATGTCGCCGCAATGAGTAAAATTGCAGCCCGCAAAACGGCTGGTGTGCTTGGTGATGACCTGGCACTAAATGCACAGCAGGTGACAGGCGTGAGTGCCGACCGGGAGCTACCGGTTGTTTGGGCTGTGGCAGTCGGCTCGTTTAAAAACAAGTGTATCTTAGTGCCAGCGGCGATGCTGATCAGTGCGTTTATTCCGTGGGCTGTTACTCCGCTGCTTATGTTTGGCGGTCTGTACCTTTGCTATGAAGGTTTCGAAAAAATTTACCACAGCTATCACGCCAAAAAACACCATCAAATAGATGAAGCCGAGGCAAGTGCAGAGGAGATTGTCGATCTCAAGGAATATGAAGCCAATAAGGTTAAGGGCGCGATACGCACTGACTTTGTGTTATCTGCCGAAATTATTGCGATTACTTTAGGTATTGTGGCCGAAAAGAGTCTAAGTACGCAGTTTTTCACCTTGAGCTTTATCGCGATAGTTATGACCATTGGGGTTTATGGTTTAGTGGCTGGGATTGTTAAGCTCGATGATGCGGGGCTTTATTTAAGTCAGCGTCCTGGCGAGGGGGTATGGGCACGCTTTAAGCGTCGCTTTGGCATGATGTTATTAAATTCAGCCCCTTACTTAATGAAAACCTTATCGGTTGTCGGCACTATTGCCATGTTTATGGTGGGCGGCGGGATCTTAACCCATGGCTGGCATTGGGTGGGTGGGCAGATCACTCATGCGGCGCAGTGGATCGCGGCTTTTGAATTTGTAGGACCTGTGGTTGCCTTCATCACACCAAGTATTTTAAACGCGATTTTTGGTGTCATCGCTGGCGCGTTAGCGGTATTGCTGATGGAACTGTTTATGAAGCTAAAAGGCGATAAAAAAACCGTTAAATAGAGGGTGTCTCAGATAAATAACGTAATTTTTAGGTACAAAACCCAATGTCAAAGAGTAGGTCAAGTAATATGAGTAACAGGCTCAAACTCGCCAGCTTTAACCTGTTTAATTATATTGAGCCACCTTTGGCTTATTACGATTTTGAGAATATCTATAGCAAAGAACAATGGCATAAAAAGCAGGGCTGGTTAGCTGAGTTTTTAGCGCAGCATCAGCCCGATATTATTGGCTTGCAAGAGGTGTTTTCGGCTCAAGCCTTGGCTGAGCAGATGCGAGCTGTGGGCTATGCGCATTTTGCCACAGTGGGTGAACCAACCGTGATTGACGATTATATTTGCCGCGATCCGGTTGTCGCTCTTGCCTCAAAATATCCTTTCACAGAAGTGACCGCGATTGAAGCTGAGCCTGAGTATATTCATGCGCTTGGGCTAACCCCTAACTTTGCATTTAGCCGTAAACCCCTTCGCGCGACAGTGCAGTTGCCGCAAATTGGTCTTTGCGATATTTACGTGGTGCACTTTAAATCTAAGCGCCCGCACCTGGATGAATTGCCCCAGCCTAAGTTTTCAGAACCAAAGCTTTCAGAATCAAAACTTTCTGAACCTAAGCTTTCACTGCAGAAGGCTGGCTCTAGCGCACCTTTGGTTAACTTTGGTGAGTTATTAGGGCGTAACAGTCTAGGTCAGTGGGCATCGAGCATTCAGCGCGGCAGTGAAGCGGCGTTACTGTTGCATGCCATGCTACAAAGACGGATTGAGACCAATCAGCCAATGGTGTTAATGGGCGATTTTAATGAAGAGCTCACAAGCTCGGTATTATCGCCATTAACTAACCGCGAGCTACGTTTTGAAAAAGAGGGGCTGGGCGAGCTAGCGAATTTCCCGCTGACGGATGCTTACAAACTGTTTCAACAAGGTTTGCAGGATCTATTTGGCGTGGAGACTGCAGATAAAAGTCTTGTTGACGTTGCGGTAGAGGAAGAGTTAATGCTGGCTAAAGCACGGGCATCGAGAGCGCCGACTCATTACTACGGCGCCAGCGGTAATGTGCTGGATTACATATTATTGTCGGCAGACTTTGACCCAAGCTTTGATAATAGTGTTGCCGAAGTTTGTGACTATCACACCGAAGACAGGCACTTAGTGAACCCAAGCTTTGAGCGTGATAGCCAAAGTAGCGACCACGCGCCAGTTATTTGCACCTTACGCATTAGGCGCTAATGGTAAAGCTGGCTTTGTAGAGATGTTATACCAATCAGTATAAGAAGTTGATCTACTCAGAGCGGTTTTTGGCAAACTAATTCAAGGCGAATAGCTGTAAGAATGGCTATTCCCTTGTAAAGCTGTTCAACGCTGAAGTAGGCAGCCAAAAACGCTCCAGAATGGCGAGTTTTAGCGGCTCAGCTGCAGCGACTCTTAATGAACAAGAGGGAGCTAAACCCTAGTTCAACTATGCTCTTCACTCGTTGCCTTGCATCAGAACCGCTAAATTCTCGCTGAGCGACCAAATCTTTATACTGATTGGTATTATTCTATCCATTGACCGTCTTTATAGACTCGTGTTTCTTTGAGCGTTCCATCTTCATTAAAATATGTCCACTGTCCAGTAGGTCGGTCATTTTTGTGAAAAGATTCACGAGCTAAGGCGCCACTTTCATAATAAAGCAGCCATTTCCCGACTGCTTCGCCCGCCTCAAATTGGCCTTGTTCTTCTACTGTGCCATCTTCATAAAACTTGGTTATGATCCCATGCGGTTTGCCATCTTTAAAGTGTTCGGTTCTTGTTACTCTGGCATAGATGTCATAGCTTATGACTTCTCCTTGGAGTAGACCGTCGATAAGGTAACCTTTAGCCCTAACTCTTTGCTGGCTGTCCTTATCTAAAAATATCCCAGTATAGAGAGCGTCTTGATAGTAGATAACACCACCTCTTTGCTCTAACTCGTCAAAGATCACGCTTTGCTCTGTGCTGCTACAGCCGCTAAGTAACGTAATTAATACTGCCGATACTGAAATAGCCCTACACATTATCCTTTGTTCTTTTTAGGTGGAAGACCACTAAATTTTTTTGATGCTTTGCTGACAGCAATAACCTGCCGATTAAATTAATTGATATTTAACAATCGGTTTACATCTTTGTCTTCTTCGTGTCATGGTGGTGCTTTAGCATTCCATCTGATTAGACCTCGTACCACATAAGTAGAACTAGAACGTAATATTAAAGGAATAATAACAATGAAACGACCAGTTACTCGTAGAGATTTTTTAGCCATGTCTGCTAAAGGTGTGGGCGCTGCAGTTGTATCTTATGGCCTGATGGGCTGTAGCAGCGATGATGACAATGACATCTATGCCGAGTTTCTCCATGGCCTTGCTAGTGGCGATCCTAGCCATGATGCGGTGATACTTTGGACCCGCGTTACGCCAGAAAGTGATGGTGACATTAAGGTGTCGTGGGAGGTGGCGACCGATGCCGCATTTACCCAGTTAGTGAGTAATGGCGAAACCATCACTAACAGCGATAGAGACTATACGGTTAAGGTCGACGCCATGGGGCTCGAGGCTGGTACTCAGTATTTTTACCGCTTTAAAACCGGCAATAAAACTTCACAAGCAGGAATGACTAAAACCTTACCACAGGGCGCTATCGATAGTGCTAAGTTTGCCGTGGTGTCTTGCGCCAACTTCCCAGCTGGTTATTTTAATGTCTACGAGATGGCTTCAAGAATGGATGATCTTGATGCGGTTATTCATCTTGGCGATTACATTTACGAGTATGCCCGTGGTGAATATGCTAGCGAGCGCGCAGCGGCATTAGGACGCGAAGTCTTACCTGAAGGCGAGCTTATGAGTCTGTCTGACTATCGCACTCGTTATGGCCAATACCGTAGTGATATTAGCTTGCAAAAGCTGCATGGTAAAACGCCGTTTATTACGGTGTGGGATGACCATGAAGTGGCGAATGATAGCTGGCGTGACGGCGCTGAAAATCACAATGATGGCGAAGGGGATTTCGATGCGCGCAAAGAGGCGGCATTGCAAGCCTATTTCGAGTGGCTGCCTATTCGTCCGTGGCGAGAAGGCAATCATGAAGAGATCTACCGCTCATTCCAGTTTGGCGACTTAGTCGATTTACATATGCTAGATACGCGCCTGATAGGCCGTGATAAACCGCTCGATTACGTTGAATATATGAATGGTGCTGGTGGCTTAGATAGCGCACGCTTTATGGCAGATATCACAGATACAAATCGAACTATGCTAGGCCAAGAACAGCAGGCTTGGTTGCAAACGGCGCTACTGACGTCGACGGCCACATGGCAGGTCTTGGGGCAACAGGTATTGATGGGGAAGATGATGCTACCTGCGGCGATTGCGACTCAGCAGTTGTCTATTCCTGAGTTTGGTCAGTTAGCCGCATTAGCCCAGTTTGCAGCCAGAAAAGCGGCGGGCGATCCGACTCTGACTGAAGATGAGTTGAAGTACTTAGCCTTTTACGGCGATAAGTTAACGCCGCAGGCGATGGCACTGTTACAGCTGCCATCAATCCCTTATAACCTCGATGCATGGGATGGCTACGCTTACGAGCGTGAAGTGATTTTGGCAACGGCTAAGTCACAAGCCAAAAACCTAGTGGTGATAGCTGGTGATACTCATAATGCCTGGGCGAATGAGCTAAAAGATGCAGCTGGAGATGGTGTGGGGGTTGAGTTCGCGACGAGTTCTGTATCTTCACCTGGGCTTGAGTATTACCTTGGCATCGATGCTAAAGATATTCCAGCGACTGAAGCGGCGATTATCGATTTAGTCGATAACCTTGCTTATGCGAATCTAATGAATCGAGGCTTAATGACCCTGACCTTTACTCATGAAGAGGTGCGTAGCGATTGGCGTTATGTGGATACGATTTATACTCGCGACTTTACAGAAGACACCGAGCGAAACTTCTCTATGGTAACGAAAGCCGGTAGCCATACACTTGAAATGGCCAAAGCTTAAAACAGCTATGCTTAAGCGTTATCCTTAGCTTTCATTTACAGATGGTTTCGATTTAGCTGTATTTGATGAACAAAACTGATGAACAAAACAAAGCCGCCTTTTAAGGTGGCTTTATTTTTTAGTGATAACGACATAAGTTTTTCTGCTTTTTTGCAGCAATACAGATTAATTTAGTATAAAATTTGCCTCCAAAATCCGGTGGGTGCTTAGACTTTGAGCGGTTAATTCGTTTTGACGATTAACAGGCCCCATTCCAGATCTTGGAATAGATGTCATCACCTGCCTTTTTGTACTAATCAGCTAAACTACTTTTGATCTATTCTTATTGGATGACAGTGAGTTAGTGGAAATACACTATTTAAATTAACTTATTGTTTTTATAATCTAATTTGTAACTCTCCTCGTCAGAGTGTTGCTGTAAATAGATCAATTGATGTTATGAAAGGTATAAGACCTAATTTAGATATTAATAACAAGATGGGGACGGTCAGATGTCAGAGAAATGCTTTATTACTGCGCAAGAGTTGCTAGAAGATTCTTTTCGCTTAGCGGCACAAGTTTACGAGAGTGGCTTCCGTCCACAGTTCATCGTGGGTATTTGGCGTGGTGGTGCTCCAATCGGTATTGCGGTGCAAGAGTTTTTCGATTTCAAGGAAGTTGAAACTGACCATATTGCTGTACGTACTTCATCTTACTATGGCATTAATAAGCAGAGTAAGCAGATCAAGGTGCACGGCCTACATTACATTGTAGAAAACGCTAATGCCGGTGATGGCCTATTGATTGTTGATGATGTGTTTGATTCGGGTCGTAGTATCCATGCACTAATGGAAAACTTGAGCGACCTTATGCGCTTAAATATGCCAAAAGATGTGCGTATTGCCTGCCCATACTATAAGCCTCAAAATACCGCCGTACCTTTAAAGCCTGACTACTTCATTCATGAGTCAGATGAATGGTTGGTATTCCCGCATGAAGTCTCTGGTCTGTCGGCAGAAGAACTTGCCGAAGGCAAGGGTGACTTAAAGAACATTAAACACCTATTCGTTTAAGCTTGTTTCAGTGTCAGTTCACTAGAGCTTGAGCAGGACTGAACTGAGCTGCATTAGCTTGAATAAGTAGTAAAAAGCCACCGACAGGTGGCTTTGTTATTTTAAAAGAAGGACCTAGATCCTAGGGCGCTTCGCTGCGAGGACGGGCTTCGCCCTGCTAGGTACAGCAAAAGCCAAGCTGTTATCTTTTGCTTTGCCGTTTTTCCCATTTTTTACTTTCCTAGCACCTAGCACCTAGCACGCTTTGCGTTGAGAGTGGACTTCGTCCTGCTATAAAATCAAAAGAGGGTATTGTGTTTTTTAATGTAGGTTGGGCTTTAGCCCATCAAAGATGACGGCATAAATGCCGACCTACATTATAAAAAAGGCCCTAGGAAAGCAGGTTCTAGGAGTAAAAAAGGGCAAAAGTGTTACTCGCTGAGCTGGATAGATGGTTTTTTTGTTTTTCCTGCTTATCCCGTCTTAGCATTTTCCTAGGACCTAGGATCTAGGACTTTATTCTCCTGCTTTTCCTAAACCTAAAGCTTATCTATCTCATCTTTAAGTTGATAAGACTTATCGGTGACAATCTTTTCTAGGGTGACAACTCGCTCTTTAAGCTCGATAAGTTCGGCTTTAACGTTCGTTAATTCATCGAGTTCGACCCGCCCTTTATTTTTGTTGTATTCCTTAAATGCGGCGAAAGAAAAAACACCTATAATAGCTAGCGCGGCAACCGTAAAGGGCCCCATATGTCGCTCCTTGATGAGTAATAGTGCAACTCAATTATAGTGCTAAAAGAGGACTTAGTATGATTTGGACTTTGGAAGAGCAGGTCCTAGGTATAGCAGCCATCAGCGTTACATCTTAGCCTTGGATTTCGTTTGGCTTTTCCGGCTTTTATCGTCTTATACTGATTGGTCTTAGCTTTCCCTAGAACCTTATTTCCCGTCCAACGCTAACTTAGTTTTGATCCGTAAACAGGTTTGTTCTTGCTGCACCGCATCTTTTAATGCCCGCACAGCGAGCGCCGACAGTGACGTTTCAGACTCGATAATCTGCTTTAATGTGACAACATTGCCGTAGCTACAATCTTGTGGGATCAGTGTCTCGCTATAGCTTCGCATAAACACTGGGCCTTTATTTACGTCGAGCTTTATAAGTGCGCTTAAGCGCTGCTCTGCGGTCGTGGCGCTAAGGCGTTTCTGCTCACTTGGATATAGGTTTTGCATAACGGTGCGCACCTTAGCAAAAGGCAGGTTGGTAACACCTTGCGTGCGGCTTAACCATAGCTGCTTGCTCCCCGGTTCTGGACGAATGACCTCTGCGGCGATTGCCGATTTTTGGCCGCTATCAGAGTTATCGGCAGAGCGTTCTTTGTTGAGCCAATAGCCTGCGTTACGGTGCCCATAGCGATTGAGGTGGATGACCATTTTCCAGCGAAGATCTTGGTCTATCTTTATGCCTTTAATATTGGCGGTTTGCTTTAATAGTGAATCGATATGATTTAAGGCACTGTTACTGCGGCTAAATTCGATGTAGGTATCAAGCCAGCGCCGCTGAATATCATGATTGCCTGTATTGACCATCACTTTACGCAGACTCATCTGTTCAATCGCTCGTATGGCCATCTTGGCGTAGTGCTGGTGGCTAGGCTCCATTTTATCAAGATAAACTCGGGTATCAGACAGACTTGTTAACACTTGATCTAAGATGATCAGGTCGCGTTCGCCGGGTAAGTTGATGAGCACAGTGCCCATGTAGTCTTTTAGCGATAAGTCGCCGTTTTCAACACTGTCCCATAGGCTTTGCCACAACATGGATCGAAGTAATGGGTCATCTACGGATGATAAGTTCGTGCGCGCAGTGTTAAATGATGTTTTATCAAGACTGACTTTGACAAAGCCCCAGTCTTGATAGTTGGGATAAACTAGAGCTGGGCAGTGCAGGCCGATGACCTGTTTAACCTCTGTGGTTTCACCGCTGTAGATCACGGGAACACTAATGTTGTGGTGTAAGCGATCTCGGCCCTGGGTAAATAGACCAAGCAGCACTTTTTGCTCTCTTAAGGTGGGTAATCCACTCGGAGCCGTTTGTTTTAGGCTAAAACGGCTAATGCGGCCATTGTTGCAGCTAAACTCAGCTTGCAGGGTGTTGACTCCCGCATGATTCAACCAATCTTGGCTCCATTGGCTAAGATCGCGTTTAGCGGCCAGTTCAAGGCTGGTAATAAAGTCTTTTAACTCAGCATTTTGATAGCTGAACTGAGTTAAATAATGTTGAACCCCTTGTTGGAACGTTTTTTCCCCTAACAAGTAGTTGAGCTGCTTAAGTGTCGATGCGCCTTTGGAGTAGGTGATAGCGTCGATATTATCGAAGGCGTTTTGGCTCGATGCAACGGGCACTTCTATAGGGTGGGTGCTGGCAGAGCTATCTTGATGATAAGCACTCTGTTTGTTTTTGGCGTAAAAGCTGCGCCAGGCATGGCTAAATTCTGTGGCTTGGCTGGTGGCAAGTGTCCCCATAAATGAGGCAAAGCTTTCATTTAGCCATAAACCGTTCCACCATTTCATGGTGACCAGATTACCAAACCATTGATGGGCCATTTCGTGCATGATCACGCTGGCTAGCCGTTGTTGTTGCACGCGGCTCATTTCACCATCGGTGAGAAAACGACTTTCACTAAAGGTAATTGCTGCGGCGTTTTCCATTGCACCATAAAGAAAATCCGGCACTAAAACTTGATCGTATTTTTTAAATGGATACGGGATCCCAAAGTAGTTATCAAAGAAAGTGAGTCCCTGCTGGGTATAGGTAAACCAGTCTTTTTCATCAACTTGTTTGGCCACTGATTGTCGAGCAAATAAGCGCAGTGGATACTTGCCTGAGTTATCTTGCCATTCGTGATAAGGGCCTGCGTGCATGGAGAAGTTATAGGGGCTAAGTTTAGGAGACTCTGGAAATAGCCAGCGGCGCAGCTTTCCTTGGTCGCTAACTGAGGTTTCTCTCATCGCACTGATCACCGTCCACTCTTTTGGAGCTGTCACCGCTAAGGTGTAACGGGCTTTAAGATCGGGCTGGTCGAAAACGGCAAACATCTGCTGGGCAGCAGCGGGCTCAAAATGAGAATAGAGGTAGACCTGACCATCGACAGGGTCGACAAAGCGGTGCAGGCCTTCGCCATTACTGCTGTAATCTCGCGTGAATGCCACTTCAATGGTGTTGCTACCGCTGTTGAGTAAGCGTGGATTTAGGCTGATGTAGCTGTTGTTATAGTTGGGGTAGACCTTAGTACCATTAATAATGAAGCTGTTAATGGTTGCTTGGTTGAGATCTAAGCTCAGCGGTTGATCTGTATCGCTAAGCTCAAAACTCACTTTGCTTGTAGCGCTAAAGCTTTGCTGATCGGTTAAGGTGAAATCGAGATCATAATGCACATCAGATATGACAGCAGAGCGCTGCGCAGCAACCTCTTGGCTGATGTAGGGCGTATTATCCCGCGGGATATTGACTTGTTTACTGCTGGCATTTCCGGCAATCACAGAACAAAATAAAGCGGTTAAACCGATATGCAGCAACTTCAAAACAGCATCCTTAATATCAAAGCTAATGACCCTTAGCGTTTATTATTTTTTAAATAGAGTCTCTGCTGGTGACGCAATTGCAGTCTAATCCTAGCAGCAAGGCCATAAGTTACCTTATTTCTAGTTAGCGAAGAAGTATTAACGCGCTTCAATTTTTGCCAATAAAAAAGCCAGCGTGATGCTGGCTTATTTATGACGAGAAAATTCGTTAAAGAATTATAGTCCTAAGAAAGACTTAGACTTAACCTTACGAATTTCTTTTTCGTCAGACCATTCGATAAGACCCGTTTCCAAGTCCATTAAACGCATGGTCATCTTGTAGTAAACATCTTTAGTGCTACCATCTTGCTTCACTATGCTAGATAGGTTGCCGTATAGCATGTACTGAGCACCAATTTGACGACCGAAGTTAATCGCAGTCGATGGATCAACCATGCCTGAATTGTTTTGGTAGTCTAGCTGCTTACGTACTGAGTCCACTTTTGTCATGTCGATAAAGCGGAACTTACCAGAACGAAGTAGCTTATTGCTGATTGAATCGGTAACAGATTCGGTATCGATGTGCTCAGAGGTTTTATTCTTAATTTTATCGACGAAGATGATTGGGCGGTCATTGGCTGTCATGGCAACAACGGGTGGGAAGGTCAGCATGCTATCGACCATCTTAGCGGCGATAGCCTGTAGATCGGTAGAGCCAAAGTTTTCGTTAACGGTTTCCACTTCTGTGGCATCACCGTATTCAACTTTTGATTGGCAGGCTGATAAACCTATTACTGCTGCAAGAATAAAAACGACTTTTAAATGTTTCATAGTAAGTTCCATACAAGTGATTGCTAAATGATTATTGAATAAAAACGGGTGTAATTACCAGTGTCAATTATCCAGACTAAGGTAGTACGTCCGCTCTTAACTTCAATGGGGTCAGCCGGATCATTGTCCAGCATTAATGAATATTTTCCTGGTTTTACGTATGCACGAGCTATTTGTGCCTGCTGAGGTAGCGTAAGCCAACTGCGTCTATCGGCTTGCTCTGAAACCACGTTAAAAATCTGCATGGCGATAGAGGCATAATCGATATCATTGTTTCGTTTTTTTGTTTTACTTTCAACGCTCTGCGCCATCTCTGATTTAGCATAGATACGTGCCGCTTGCCTAACGAGGGCTGCCGGTAACTCTTCTTTTAATGCATTGATGGCCAGGGCATCGATATTGGCAATCGGTGCCGTTTTAAGTACTGTGCCTAAGCCTTGGATCTGCCCCGGTCTGACATGTTGTCTATTGGGGTAATAGGTTGCCAACGACGCGGTTTGCCAATTACCGTTAATGGTAAAAGGCACGGTGAAGCTTTGCTTTTCAGGGACGAAACCACGCTCTAGCATGATGATGACCTGGCCTTCGCCTTTCTTAGGCTCTATAGCATCACCCCAACGCTTCTTAAACTCTTCGTACTGCGGCATTGATAACTGTTTGGCTAGCCTGACTAAGTCTTTTTGCAGGTATGGATTGTTAGGCGAGATCTGCGCAGCTTTGCGGTAATCGATATAGGCGTCATTCGGCTCACCTAAAATCTCATGTAACATGCCCGTTGTGTAGTAGCTGTAGGCATTTAAGAATGAGCTGGTGGTTGTGCCTGCGGCCTTGCTGAGCTTGTCCATTTCAGCGTCAATGGTGCCGTTGGCCATAGCTTGCACTGACTTATTCGATTTTTGGTAGCGCTTTTGCTCTTGGCTTTGTAGCTCGTTACTGCGGCGAACTTCGACTAATGCGCCTTGTGGATCGCCAGCAAATAGATAATTAAGGGCCTGATACTGATGCAGCATGATACGTTCGTATCCGGGGCCGCGGTACGGGATAACGTTATCGTTGATTAGTAGGCTGCTGGCAGTGGCGCCTGCGTCACTAAGGCTGAGTTTGGCTTTATCATCGAAAGCTTTATAGGCCGATACGGCTTGCTGGTAGTATTTTTTACTGGCCTCAAAGTTGCCTGCAATCTGTGCACTTCGTCCAGCCTCCTGCGCATAGAGGAGTCCATCGGCACCATTAGTTTCAGATTCGACTATTTTGGCTGCATTTTGCGGCGTCGGCGAGTTGAGCTGAGCCTTAACTGGGGCAATTTGAGAAGGGTAATTAATAAAGATACTGTTAAACGCGCAGCCACTTAGACTGAGCATTATTGTAGCCAGCAGTAGCAAACGTCTCATTCTCGGTTCTCTTTGATTTGCGTTAGTTGCATCGCCTTCCTTGAGTGCTAACAGTGTTAGGCCGACAGGCTCTTAGCCTTATTGGATCAGCCGAGTGTTTCAATTCATTATAGGTTGATAAAAGTTTACTCAAGAGTGTATCTATAAAAACTTACAATATTTCATGGTTATATCAAGGCTTTTATAGCGTTTGAAAGCTGAACGTAACATGAATACTGTAAACCTATGCGTAAATAGTACTCGATATCTTGTACTATTTACGCTTTGATTAACACGACTCATTATAAAGGTGTGGCGGTTAATAGTGAGGTGGTGGTGTTTCGTCTGCTTGACTTGCCATATTGCTCGGCTCAACCGACTGAAATTTGCTGATTAAGAGCTTAAGTTGCTCTTGTTGTAAGGCAAGTGCTTGGTTCAGTTTGATAACTTGCTGATCTAGCTCTTCAATGGTGCCATCTTGAAACGCAATCTTCATTTCTAATTCTTCGACACGGCTTTCTAAATTATCCAAATTGACCTCTGATGGATAGGGTGAGCTCATTATGTGAGTGCACCGCTTAATGGAACATAAGGATCAATGGGCGACCCTATTGGTGAGTATGAGTATACAACGCCTGCCTAGGTTTATGGAAACTCGCTTTTTAAAAGCACTAGGCGCAAAGTCAATAATAGTCAGCAAGCTGAATGAAAGCTGATAAAAGCGTGTTTAGTATGGCAAAGTGAATGAACTCACGCTGATTTCTGTTGTCTGTTAGATGACTAATAAGATAATCATTGCTAAGTTAGTAGGTCAAAACCGTAATCATCGCTACTGTCATAATATGTATTGAAAAAGTACGTTTAATTTCAGTTGATAAGCATTTGATTAATCAGATTGGAATAACCTATTTAACTAGTATAAAGTGGTTCGCCTAAATAAAAGTATTAGGTTTGTGTAACCACGTGTAAATGCTGAGGAAGCTTTCATGAAATCGATTTATAAATATTCACTAGTGGCTTTGGCCGTAGTTGGTCTAACTGCTTGTAATCAAGAGCAAGCAGCTGCGACAGCTCCTGTAGAATTAAAAACTGAAGCGCAAAAAGAAGCTTACAGCGTTGGTGCGTCTATTGGTACTTACATGGCAGGTCACATTAAAGAGCAAGAAGAGCTTGGTCTAAATGTGGATAGAAGTCTAATCGTTACTGGTTTTAGCGAAGGCCTGAACGACGAGTTAAAGCTGACTCAAGAAGAGATGCAAACAATTTTGCAAACGCTTGACGAGAAGCTAAATGAAAAGCGTCAAGCACAAGCGCTAGTATTGGCTGAGAAAGCGTCAGCTGAAAGCCAAGCTTTTCTCGATGCGAACAAGGCTAAAGAAGGCGTTGTGACGACAGACTCTGGTCTACAGTACGAAGTGATCACTGAAGGTACGGGTGACAAGCCTGTTGCTGAAGATACTGTTAAAGTTCACTACGTGGGCACATTGACTGACGGCACTGAATTCGATAGCTCTGTTGCACGTGGCGAGCCAGCTACTTTCCCACTGAACCGCGTTATTCCAGGTTGGACTGAAGGCGTTCAGTTGATGCCTGTCGGCTCTAAGTACAAGTTTGTTATCCCAGCAAATCTTGCTTATGGCGATCGTGATACCGGTACTATCCCTGCTAATTCAACTTTAGTATTTGAAGTTGAACTGCTAGATATCGAAAAGGCGGCTCCAGCTGCTGAACATGCACACTAATTTGTAGGTTATTGCTATCGACTCCTTTATATCGGGGGAGGTAACGCTAATCTCAGCAAATTTAAAAAGGACGCAGATGCGTCCTTTTTTACGTCTGCAATTGTCTACTTCTGCGTTGAATAGACTCACAAGGGGATAACCATTGTGCCATCTATTTGCCTTGAATTAGTTTGCCAAATTCACTCTGAGTAGATCAGTTTCTTATGCTGATTGGTATAAGTGCGTTAAAATGAACACTGAGAGTGATTTTTAATTTTGAGCCAAGTTATGGAATACGAATTTTTACGCAATACTATTACTGACACGGTGTTTGCCCGTTTTAGTATGGATCATGAAGCGGTAGGTTTTTGGTTATCGGAAGAGCTTGCCGATAATAGGCCGTTGTATGTTGAGATCTGCCAGCAAATCGAGCGATTGCAAAACGGTCAGGGCAATGAATGGCGTTTGCTAGGTAAAGCGCTATCGCTTGAGCTTGATACTGAGCAGGCAAGAATATTTGCTAATGATATTGAAGATAACGAAGATCAAGAACTCGATGAGTCGATGTCATTTTATGACGGAGAGTCCGAAGCGTTTTGTGGTTTAGAGGACTTTTATGAGGTCCTTGTCAGCTGGCGTCATTTCTTAGACGAAAAATGATTGCCGATCTTCAGATTTATTTCTGAACAAATAAATCCAAAAAAGCAGCCTTTGGCTGCTTTTTTGATCTAAAACTCTATCATAATACTGATTTGTATTGCCTAAGCAGGATCACTGATTGAGATAGCGTACTGCCATTTCTGTACGTGATTTCGCATTGGCTTTGCGCAGTAAGTTTTTCACATGCACTTTTACTGTGCCTTCGCTAATATGAAGTTGTTCGGCAACGATACGGTTGCTTTGACCTTCAGCGAGATGCTGCAAAATTTCAAGTTCTCTAGGTGTTAAATTTTCAATCCATTCCTGTTCATTGACCGAAGTATTTAACTCCGATAGATAGTCTTGAACATTATCGCTTATCACACGGTGGCCAAGCATGGCATTTTTGAGCATATCAAGCAGTAAGTCTGGCTCGGTATCTTTTAATAAATAGCCGTCTGCGCCAGCGCGCATTAAACGGATCACATCTTGTTTTGCATCGGATACGGTTAAAATAACGATACGTGAAGTGACGCCCTCTTGCCTTAAAGCGTTCAGTGTATCTAAGCCTGTCATGCCTTTCATATTAAGATCGAGCAATATAATATCGGGCTCATTATCACTAACCGCTGATAATGCATCTAGGCCACTTCCCGCTTCACCAAATAAGGTAAAGTCTGAGTCCGAAGTGACAAGTTGACAGATCCCACGCCGTAGTAGTGGGTGATCATCAATAACTAGAACTGAATAGGGTTTGCCCATCTTTAGGCCTCCTGCTGAGGTATGTGCGACTAAGTAAAACAGCTAATAAAATCATGCTATTCCCTTAAAAAAGCAAGCGGGAATAGCGATTATCGTTATTCAGCTGGCTCCTGTTGGGGAGAGAAGCTAAGGGTCACTGTGGCCCCACCTTTTTTATTCTGGCTAAATTCTACCACACCCGACAAGCGACTGGCGCGTTCGTGCATAATTCCTAAGCCAAAATGTTGATCCCTTTCTTTTAATTTTTCAATGCCTACGCCGTCATCACTGATGCTGATCACGACTTTTTTATCGGAAATTGTTTGGCAGCTAATATGTATGTGCTTCGCACTTGCATGTTTTATTGCATTTAATGTCGCTTCACGGGTGAGCTGCAAAATATGAATATGTTGGTGGGCACCTAAGAGCTGTGCGGGTAACTTGTAGTCTAGCGTAATATTGGCATTGGACTGACCACGTAGCTGTTCTATCATCGCTTCCATAGCATGGCCTAAATTAGGGTCTTTAATGGTTAGACGGAACGTAGACAATAATTCTCGTAATTGCACGTATGCGGTATTAACACCTTCGTTTATCTCTTGTAACTGCTCGGCAGCTCGTGGGCTTTTTGAAGTTTTATCTAGCTCTTTAGAAAGCAGATTCACTTGAATTTTTAAGAAAGATAACAATTGACCCAAAGAGTCGTGTAGCTCTCTGGCAATGACGCCGCGCTCTTCCATCAAGGCCAGTTGCTGACGTTGTTCACCCGCATTGTAGATCACCATTGAACGCGCAAGCATGATGGCAAAGTTATTAAACAGAGGAAAAGAGAAGGCGTTAGAGGAAACGACTTCAAGGTAACCTAAGTTGTTGTTTTCAAATTTAACCGGAAATTGTTTGCTGTTTTCGCTATGCAGTGGCCAATCCGTTGTGCTTTCAGCTGCAATAATATCGACTACATCAGCGTCTTGAACTAGAACAAGGCGTAAGCGTATGCCTTTTTCATGCGCCTGAAGTTGATTGAGCGCTTGGGTCAAAGTGTAACTATCGAGTTTACTCGAGTGCAGCATCACTAACGTATCGTAAAGTAAGGTTAGCTCATTGTTGGCACGAGTTAAGGCTATGGTCTTTTCTTGGACTTGCTCTTCGAGTCCTTGATATACACTGGCTAATTTTTTTACGGTTGAGTCTAGCGCGCTGCTTAATGCACTTAATTCTAGGTACTCTGTTTTAGGCATCTCTACATTAAAATCACCTTGTGAAATAGTATCGGCGGCTTGCATTAATTGTTGCAGCGGTTTAACAACTTTGCGTTTGGCAATTCTGACCGTAATAAAGGCAATCAGTAACATTAAGCCCAATCCACCTATCTGGCTGATGGCCAAAATTTTGAGCTTGAGTGCCGCGTATTGTTCGGTTTCGAGTACAAATAAATCAATCGTATCGACAAAGTCTTTAAGCGATTCCGCATAGAGGCGTGAATTTTCTGTTTCTATGTAGTAACGCATCACTTGCCATTTATCGATAACCGTAAGGTATTTGTTTTTAAGATCTTGAGGGGTATACCAGGTAAGTGAGCGCTTAAGTGCCTGAGAATTTAATGTATTTTCAAACTCTTTAATTTTTTCATTAGCCGCTTCGCTACCTGAATTGGCGTAGAACATTAAGCGATAACTCTGCATTCTAAGTGAACCTGAAGCGTTTATAGCTCTAGCATCCCCAAGGCTATAAGACAGGTTGATAATCGCAAAAATAGCCAGTCCACTCGACAGCAAAATTAGCGTTAACATGAAGCCCCAAATCGCTGAAGTGAGTCTGCCTTTTTTCATTTATAAAATCTCATCGTTATGGTATTTGAGTTATTCATTGGTAGCGGTTCTACATTAGTGGTTACTTGATTACATTAACAAAAATGCAAAAGTGTGAGCAACAACACGTTCACAATTTGATCTAACGCAAACTTCACCACGGATACCCCCTTAGGGGTATGTCTTTGTTAACTGGAAGTGATTAAGTTCGACCTAGAAATAGGTGGGACTATATAAATATTATAAAAGTAACATGGAGATGAGATGGTGAAAACATTAACTAAAAAGTCTTTTGCACTGAGTGCAATCGTAGCAGCAAGCCTAATGGCGGGCAGTGCATTCGCAAGTGATAAAACTGAGCCGCGTAACGAAGTTTATAAAGATAAATTTTCTAACCAATATAAAACTTGGCACGACACATCTGAAAGTGTAGAAATTATTGATGCACTTGAGCAAGATCCAAATCTAGTGATTCTTTGGGCGGGTTATGGTTTTGCTAAAGATTATAACAAGGCTCGTGGTCACGTTTACGCAGTGACAGATTTACGTAACACACTACGTTCTGGTGCACCAAAGACTGCTGAAGATGGTCCAATGCCAATGGCATGTTGGTCTTGTAAGAGCCCAGATGTACCTCGCATGATCGAAGAGCAAGGTGAAGACGGTTACTTTAAAGGTAAGTGGTCTAAAGGCGGTCCAGAAATCGTTAACTCTATCGGCTGTTCTGATTGTCACGAAAAAGGCAAGTCTAAGCTACGCATCTCTCGTCCATTCGCTGAGCGCGGTATGGAAGCAATTGGCACACCATTCGATGAAGCTTCTCGTAAAGACAAGCAATCAATGGTTTGTGGTCAGTGTCACGTAGAGTACTACTTCGAAAAAACTGCTGATAAGAAAGGTTTTGTTAAGTTCCCATGGGACAAGGGCACAACTGTAGAAGATATGGAAGCATACTATGATGCTATCGATTTCGCAGATTGGACTCACGCCATCTCTAAGACGCCAATGCTAAAAGCACAGCACCCAGGTTATGAAACTTGGCAGCTAGGTATGCACGGTAAAAACAACGTAAGTTGTACTGACTGTCACATGCCTAAAGTTAAGAATGCTGAAGGTCGTAAGTTTACCGATCACAAAGTGGGTAACCCGTTCGATCGTTTCGAAGAAACGTGTGGTACTTGTCATGATCAAAGCAAAGAGTTCATGGTTAACCTAGATAACGAGCGTAAAGCGAAGGTTAAGCAGATCCAACTTCAAGCTGAAGAGCAGTTAGTTAAAGCTCACTTCGAAGCTGGTGCAGCTTGGGAAGCCGGCGCAACAGAAGCTGAAATGGCTCCAATCTTATTGGATATCCGTCACGGTCAATGGCGCTGGGATTATGCAATCGCCTCTCATGGTGTAGCATCTCATGCTCCAGATGAAGCGCTACGTGTACTAGGTACTGCACTAAACAAAGCTGCTGATGCTCGCGTTAAGCTAGCTCAACTACTTGCTAAGAAAGGCGTACCACAGCCTATCGCTCTTCCAGATATCTCTACTAAAGCTAAGGCGCAAGCGGCTCTAGGTATGGATATGGATAAGATGAATGCTGATAAAGCTGAATTCAAGAAGACTGTGCTACCTAAGTGGGATGCAGAAGCTGAAAAGCGTGAAGCGACTTACAAATAAGTCTACTGACACTATATAGTGCTTATAAGTTAAGTGTCTAGAATAAGTCTTTAGCATAGAAGCCCTCTTCGGAGGGCTTTTTTTGGCTTTTACTTGATGAGTTTAAGCAAGGCTTTAAAACGATCGCCATTAGCTTGATGTTGTAACTCAAACAGTAGTGACTCAACATTGGTCTGCATTGCACCATAACTTAACATCATCTCTAATCCGCTTACCTTATTACTCTCTTCTCTTGACGACATCGCATCAGTTACAAGATGAGCATGGTAGCCGTGATCTAACAGATCTCTGCAGGTCTGGTAAACACACACGTGAGTTTCAATACCCGCTAAGATAACCTGCTTACGCTCCATCGAGCTGAGCTTTTCTCTAAATGTATCAGCTTGCCAACCACTAAAATGATCCTTGGCGATAGGTTCTGTGGTTTTTGCCAGCGCCAGGGCTAGGTTTTCACTTGTCCGTCCTAACTTCTGTGGTATTTGTTCGAGCCACAAAATTGGAATATCAAATAGCTGTATCCCCTTAATTAATATCTCTAGCTTACGATGCAGTTGCTCACTTTGGTGCATAACCCGTGCGAGTTGACCTTGTACATCGACCACAACCAATACACATTCTTCTGCTTTTAGCATCTTAGGCTTCTCTATTTTGCAAGGGGAGTTAATTGTTCAGTAAAGCGGATCTGTTTGGTTTATCCAATTAGAAATAGGTCTAACCTGGCTCGATATTGCTGCTTTATCTTTGTGCAGCCCCTGCATGCTTGCACTTGTTTGGTGCGTTAATATGCAGTGTTAATTGCGCGTAAAATCTTATCTTGTTGAATTTAAATGGTTAATAACTTTGGCCTAATGCTTGAATTATGTTTAAGCAAATAGGGAATGTAATTGGGGAGATAACCATGAAATTGGTAAGCGCGATAATTAAGCCATTTAAATTAGACGATGTTAGAGAAGCGATAGCTGAAGTGGGCATTGAGGGGATGACGGTTACAGAGGTAAAAGGTTTTGGTCGTCAAAAAGGCCATACCGAACTGTATCGTGGCGCAGAGTACCAAGTGGATTTTCTACCAAAAGTGAAATTAGAAATTGCCATCAAAGCTGACAGGCTAGAACTGTTACTCGAAGCGATCACTGGCGCAGCGAGAACAGGGAAAATAGGCGATGGCAAAATTTTTGTTACGGATCTTGAGCAAGCTATCCGTATTCGAACTGGCGAAGTTGATAACGAAGCACTGTAAGGGGAAAGCTGATGGATGATTTAACTAAGTTGGGACTGACGGTAACAGAGTTACGCTTTGCCCTAGATACATTTTATTTTTTGATTTCAGGCGCACTAGTCATGTGGATGGCTGCAGGATTTGCCATGTTAGAAGCTGGGTTAGTTCGCTCTAAAAATACCACTGAAATTCTCACTAAAAATGTGTGTCTATATTCTATTGCTTGTGTGATGTACCTGATTGTGGGCTACAACATCATGTATGTTGGTAATGCCGAAGGGGGATGGTTGCCCTCATTCGGCTCATTAATTGGCTCTCAAGGGGAAGGGGCTGATCATGCATTGGAGTCAGACTTCTTTTTCCAAGTCGTGTTTGTGGCTACGGCAATGTCTATTGTATCTGGCGCGGTTGCCGAGCGTATGAAATTATGGGCATTTTTGTGTTTCTCAGTATTTATGACGGCGGTAATTTACCCTGTTGAAGGCTATTGGACATGGGGCGGCGGTTTTCTGTCTGAAGCTGGTTTTGTTGATTTTGCAGGCAGTGGCATTGTACATATGGCGGGGGCTGCAGCAGCGCTTTCAGGTGTATTACTGCTCGGTGCGCGTAAAGGTAAGTATGGCGCTAACGGTCAAGTGAACCCTATTCCGGGTTCAAATTTACCTATGGCAACGCTGGGTATGTTTATTTTATGGATGGGCTGGTTTGGCTTTAATGGTGGCTCGCAGCTTTTGATATCGGATGCTGAGAATGCCAGCGCTGTGGCTAAAATATTTGTTAACACCAATTCGGCGGCAGCATTTGGCGCGATTGCTGCGCTGATTGTATGTCGACTGATTTGGGGGAAGGCTGATTTGACCATGATCTTAAATGGTGCCTTAGCTGGGCTGGTAGCGATTACAGCGGATCCATTGTCACCCTCATTAGTCATGGCTGGTGTGATTGGTACTGTCGCGGGTGGCTTAGTGGTGTTCTCGATTGTTGCCTTCGATAGGATCAAGATTGATGATCCAGTTGGTGCGATTTCTGTTCACGGTGTTGCAGGATTGCTTGGACTGGTATTAGTGCCAGTATCAAATGCTGATGCGTCACTCTTGACCCAGTTATATGGCGCGGCCGTAATTTTTGGCTGGGTATTTTTAGCGTCGACTGTGGTTTGGTTTGCACTGAAGGTGACCATGGGGATCCGTGTTACAGAAGAAGAAGAATATAATGGAATGGATGCTTCTGATTGCGGAATTGATGCTTATCCAGAGTTTGTATCGGTTAAGAGTGGTAGTTAGGCTTTCAGAGTAACCAACCGTTACAAGCCGTGATATAAATAAAGAGCTTATGCCTATGGGTATAAGCTCTTTTGTTTCATGTATTGTTATGTGATCAGAGAGTTTAAGGCTCAACAGAATTAGGCTAAAGTAAGTTATCAGCGGGTTGAGCATGGATCTTTTATGAAAGCATTGAAACTACTGAGCACTATATTGCTTATGGCGCTGGCGACAAGTGCCAGCGCTGGCCAAGTTATAGTGCGAAAGTCCAGTGAGCCGTTTGATGCATTTGCGGTTAGGGATGAAGTGCAAAGGCAGCATGCATGGCGTGAAGCGCTGCGTTATCAGCAACAGATCCAAATATTGCAAAGCTTACCTTTTGGTTGTGTGCCTTTCGCAATGCCTTATCGATACTTTTCCTGCCAAGGTTTATTTTACAGACCTTATGCTTACCAAAATAAGGAGCTTTTTATTCAAATCGACTCTCCTAAAGAGCAGGGCGCTAAGGTACCGCTCGATTAGAGCTTGAGTCCTTGAGAGCAACTGCGCTAATCGTTCGATTTAGGTATTGTTAGTATATTCATCGCGGCAGTTTAGGAGTTACTCGGGATTCATCTTGAGTCCTGCCAAGTGTCAGCGCACATATATTGCTAGACTATTTTCGCTTCGCTTTAACTGCTTCGCTTTAACTGCTTCGCTTTAACTGCTTCGCTTTAACTGCTTCGCTTTAACTGCTTCGCTTAATAGTCTCGCTCTATCTCGCCAAGCAGCTTAATTGAGTCCATTTGTTTCACTGACAGGGTGAACTTACTTCTGAGCCTACTGCGCTTTAAATTGGCTCGCGGGCAAGCC
Source organism: Shewanella sp. 30m-14 (assembly GCF_052977125.1). Lineage (NCBI taxonomy): Bacteria > Pseudomonadati > Pseudomonadota > Gammaproteobacteria > Alteromonadales > Shewanellaceae > Shewanella > Shewanella sp. 30m-14. The sequence goes on from NZ_JBRILW010000004.1 coordinate 192,702, forward strand.
GTATAGGCTTATTTTATGGATAAATTTTATTATTTTTTGCGTACAGCAGGCTTTAGCTTTTAAATTGTAATCTTTAGGAATAATTAACAGTTTAGTGGGCTTATTTGCAGCTTACTTTGACACTTTATATAAATTTTTAATTTCTAATTTCTTTTTAAACAAATAGTTAAAAATAATTATATGAAATAATCATAACTTGATTGCAATCTAAGTTCATACTGGATAAATTGAATGCAGTATCGCAATTGAGAGATCTGTATTCATAGGCTAGACGGAGCTAAGTATTACCATGTATTACCAAAATGATGATGTTCGAATTAATAAGATAAAAGAGTTGTTACCTCCAATTGCTATTTTGGAGCGATTTCCCGCAACACAGAACGCATCAGCGACCGTATTTAATGCCCGCGAAAGCATACATAATATTTTAGCGAAGAAAGATGACCGCCTATTAGTGGTTATTGGGCCGTGCTCTATTCATGATCCTGTCGCAGCACTTGAATACGGTAAGCGTTTAGTTGAACTTAGAGAGCGTTATAAAGACCAGCTAGAAATCGTGATGCGAGTCTACTTTGAAAAGCCACGCACCACGGTGGGGTGGAAAGGTTTGATCAACGACCCCGATATGGATAATAGCTTCAAGCTAAATGATGGTTTACGTACCGCACGTAAGCTTTTGTTAGACTTAAACAACATGGGCTTACCTACCGCGGGTGAGTTTTTAGATATGATCACGCCGCAGTATGTTGCCGATCTCATGTGCTGGGGGGCAATTGGTGCACGTACTACCGAGTCTCAAGTACATCGCGAATTAGCATCGGGTCTATCAAGTCCAGTGGGTTTCAAAAATGGCACAGATGGCACAATTAAGGTGGCGATTGACGCTATTGGTGCTGCAAGCGCGCCGCATCATTTCTTATCTGTGACTAAGTTTGGCCATTCGGCTATTGTTGAGACCAAAGGAAATCCTGACTGTCATATTATTTTGCGTGGTGGCAAAGAGCCAAACTATAGCGCTGAGCATGTTGCTGCGATTAATAAGCAATTAGACAAGGCAGGTTTAGCGAATAACATCATGATTGATTTTAGCCATGCAAACAGTAGCAAACAGTTCGAGCGCCAGATGTTGGTTGGCGATGATGTTGGAGCGCAAATGGCTAATGGTGATACGTCTATCTTTGGTGTGATGGTTGAAAGTAACTTGGTTGAAGGGCGTCAGGATCATATTGAAGGGCAGTCTCTTTGCTATGGTCAGAGTGTGACAGACGCTTGCATTGGGTGGCAAGATAGTGAAAAGCTGCTGGCAACATTGAATGATAGTGTTGTTAAGCGCAGAGTCGCTTAATTTACAATACAAAAAAGGAGGCATAGGCCTCCTTTTTTGATCGAGTAATTTATTCAATTAGCTTCGATTAGCATTACTTCTTACCTTGCTCAAGTAAGTACTCATTGGCTTTAGCTAAGCTGCCAAACGAAGTAATTAGATTGTTTTGACCCTTTTCCTGAATTTCCGGATTTCCTGATTGAGTCATCATCCATATCCATGTTTGGATGAGTGGTAAGGGGGGATATTTTGGCTGGGATGAGTCAAGCATGTTTGCATCCTTTATCTAGTTAACTTGAAAGAGCTGTAGTTGGCTCTTAACCTGTCACTCTTCGTTTTATTGCGCAGAGAGTAGCAAATTCTTTTCTTTGGGTTAACAGAATTTGCGTTAATTCGTACAAGTTTGTCGAAAAACGTGCAAACTAACCCATTTAGAAAGCCACTCCTTTAGCCTAGTAAGGCTAAAGTTGCACGATAACATAGACAGTCGTCAGAGTCTGTTAACTTTTTTGCTACATTAATGGCTTTTTAATAGTACTTAAGATCACTCGCTGATTGTCATTTAAATGAGTCGTGGTCAGTGGGTCAATTGTAAATTTTCTTTGGGATAAAAAATGCGCCCCTCTCTGTATTTTGATGAACCGATTGGCAACATAAATTGGCATGTTCTGCGTATGCTATGGCCATATTTAATAGAATTTAAACAAAGGGTTGGCCTGGCATTACTGTGTTTGGTCGTAGCAAAACTTGCCAGTGTTGGGCTGCCTTTTTTACTTAAGGCGCTGGTGGATGGGTTATCAAGTACATCACCGAAAGAGCTTGTGGCAGTCCCTATCTCATTAGTTATCGCCTATGGCGGTATTCGATTACTCAATACCATTATTTCGGAAGTAAGAGACACCCTATTTGGACGGGTAACCGAGCGTGCAATTAGGCGATTAGGCATGGCAGTCTTTGAGCACCTACATCGTTTAGATATGGCGTTTCATTTAGAGCGTAGGACCGGGGGCTTATCTCGAGATATTGAACGAGGCACCAGCGGCATGAGTTTCTTGATGCGATTTATGGTGTTCAATATTGTACCGACGATTTTAGAGATCATTTTGGTTGTAGGGATTTTATTTTATAACTATGGCTATGCATTTGCTGGCGTGACATTACTGTCGGTTATCGCCTATGGCGCCTATTCTATCGTGGCTACCGAGTGGCGTACTGGCTACGTTCGTGACGCAGCAAAAGCAGATTCAATCTCTAGTACACGGGCGATCGATAGTTTACTTAACTATGAAACAGTGAAGTATTTTAATAATGAGCAATACGAAGCTAACCAATATGATGCTGCATTGGCGCAATGGGAACAGGCTAAGCGCAAGAATCGCTTATCCCTGTTTGCGTTAAATGCGGGGCAAGCTTGTATCATCTCCGTTGCGATGACATTGATGCTGGGCATGGCGGCCTTCGATGTTGTTCAAGGCGATATGACCATAGGTGACTTTGTGTTGGTTAACGCTTTTATGATGCAGTTATTTATTCCGCTTAACTTCTTAGGATTTGTGTATCGAGAGATAAGAGGCGCATTTGCCAATATTGAGCGTATGTTTGCTCTATTGGACAGGGCTCCTATGATTAACGATGCCGCGAATGCCAAAGCTCAAGCACTAATGCAAGGGCGAGTATCATTTGAAAATGTAAGCTTTCAATATGACTCTCGGACTATTTTAGATGATGTCAGTTTTACCATTGAAGCGGGCCAAAAAGTGGCCATAGTTGGTGATAGTGGCGCGGGTAAGTCGACCTTAGTTAAATTGCTATTTCGTTTTTACGATGTGGTTGGTGGGCGAGTCTGTATTGATGGGCAGGATATTCGCAGCGTTACTCAAGACAGTTTGCGGCAGGCTATTGCTATAGTCCCTCAAGATACGGTGTTATTTAATGATACCTTGATTGAAAATGTGCGTTATGGCCGACCAAGTGCCACTATGGAAGAGGTCAACAGCGCGATAAAGATGGCGCATCTCAGTCAATTTATCGAAAGCTTACCCGAGGGTGGTCAAACTCGAGTCGGTGAGCGAGGCTTAAAATTGTCGGGTGGGGAAAAGCAGCGCGTCGCAATAGCCAGAGCCATATTGAAAAAGTCGCCCATTTTAGTGTTTGATGAAGCGACTTCCTCATTAGATAGTCATTCGGAGCAGGCAATCTTAACGGCACTGAAGGAGGTGGCAAAAGGCCACACGAGTTTAGTCATTGCCCATAGACTTTCAACTGTGGTTGATGCGGATAGAATCATAGTATTGAGTAAGGGCAAGGTTGTCGAAACCGGTAACCATAGTGATTTACTTGCGGCTAACGGTCTTTATGCTAATTTATGGCGAGTACAGCAAGAATCAGGTCGATAGAGTTGATTGATTAAGAAAAGCCTGTTTCGGGTTCAGCATAGGTTCAGTTTCATATGTCTATAATTGAACATAATTTAACGGGAAGCTAATGCAGAAGGTCACAATGAAAAATATACCTATACTGGCCCAGATTGAAGGGCAAGAGAGTAAAGTAAATACTGACTGGCTTGCGATTATGGCAACGCTAAAAAAGCGCGGGCTAGAAAATGATGAACTTGAAGTAGCGTATTTTGAATTATGTGCTGGAATGCGAGTGACAACCCGTGGCCTAAGTCTCGCGAAGGCTGCGCCTGTCGCTTCGTTACCGGGCTTATTGCATGAGCCTAAATTCTCGGCTCGAGATTATGCAGGCATGCTGAGCGCCTAAAAGTGTAACTTACCAATTTTCCAACCATCACAAATGAGTTTAGGTTTTGGAGAGGGATCGGATATCTGGGTTAACCCTATGATTTTTCCCTCTATAAAGCAGATGTACTCTCCTTCTATCACAGTCATTCGCTCACAACTGCTACAGCTAGATGAAAGTGATCTATTGTTTGGCTGTGTATTTAAGTTGCCCATATCTGATCTCCAGTAAGCGCTAGCTTGTCTTTAGCTCATCTTTTATTAAGCTAAAGCCGTATTTGAACATTGTCATTGGTTAAAGCAAGCAGCAATGGCGTATGATAAAGCAATCGCTGATCTGCTTTGGTTCACTTTTAAAAGTAGTGGGTTAAGTTTTGCGTTGTTTGTTGTGCGTATTCTTTCAGCGCTTACTCTTCCTGATGGTCACAAGATTTTGCATAAACAAGACTTTATTTGTGTGACCAAGATTGCATTTTTAGTGCTTTTGTGAGGAAGGTATTTAATCACTTAAATACAAATATACCAAGCCTAATTTGTTATATTTCATTTCGTCTTCATATTGTCTTCATATTGTCTTCATATTGTCTTTGTTTTACCCTCATTCTGTCTTTATTTTGTTTTCACTTTGAATAGGGGGTCATCGGTTTTATTGCTGAGTAAGCTAGCCCTTTAATCTATAAAAGGTTGGCCAAAGCGGGTCTTTAACAAACTGACCTTCCCCGTTGTTGAAATGCGTAATTGATATAACTCACCATAATTATCCTCATCTATCTGCTGCACTAAAGGGCCGCCTAACGCGTTAATGATTAGGGGCACAGTATTGGAATGACCAGCGATAAGGCTATTGCCCGGTGAGCTACGCACTAAGGATACGATGTCATTTATGTGGGTTTTAATCCCTGATTTTACTTGAACGATTTCGACATCCAAGCCTCTTTGAAGCGCTATAGGAGCCAGAGTTAACTGCGTTCTTTGGTAGTTTGACGCGATGAGTTGTGACAAGTCTACATCAGCTAAAGCCTCTGTTAGCGCCTTGGCTCTGATACTGCCCTGTTGACTGAGTTCGGGATCGCGAGAACCATCATCACGCTTTTCTGCATGCCTAACCAATACGATGATTTTTGCCTGATGGTCTGCTTTAGGTTCAAGCTTTTCTTGGGCGTAGCAACTAAAACTTGTAGTGATAATCGCTAAGGTGGTTAGCGTTATTGCGAGGGCTTTCTTGGCCTGAATCATCGACTACCTACTGAATTAACGTCTAAAATTTCGAATTAAAAAATCACTTTCCCCTAGGAGGAGCAAAGGTATAGAGGGTCTGCTTGTATGAAATAACAACAGTCTTTAGATTAATCTTTCTGAAGTTAGAATAAAAGCTTATGCTCAATTAAACGAAAGGGGAGTGTCTTATGTGGATAGAAGGGCAAGTTATTGAAAGATTAGATTGGAGCGATAAACTGTTTTCGCTCAAAATTAAAGTTGATATTGGTGACTTTATTGCTGGGCAGTTCATTAAGCTTAGTCGCATTGTTGACGATAAAAGGATTGGACGAGCCTACTCGTTAGTTAATCCACCAGGTTGCGATTATATCGAGGTGTTAGCCGTTGCCGTCGATGATGGTCAACTCTCTCCAAACTTACAGGCATTAGAAGTCGGTGATGTTATTGATGTCGCTACTAAAGCGACCGGCTTTATGACCTTAGATGAGTTGCCTAAAGATGAAGAGCAGGGCAAGCATTTGTGGTTTTTAGCGACTGGCACAGCAGTCGGACCTTTTATCTCCATAATGGATACCCCTGAGCCATGGCTTAACTATGAAAAACTGGTGCTGGTATATGGTGTACGAGAAGGGAAAGATTTGGCCTATCTTGAGCACTTAAAGCGATTTGAACAAACTTATCCTGAACGGTTTCAGTTAATATTGTCGGTAACTCGTGAACCATTTGATGGCGCATTAACTAAGCGGATCCCAGATGTCATTGTAAGCGGTGAACTTGAAGCTAAAGCAGGCTTATCCCTAAGTGCTACTGAATCCCAGGTGATGATCTGTGGTAATCCAGGAATGATTACAGAGGCGCAGCAGGCGCTGAAAGACAAAGGACTCACTAAAAACCTACGCCGTGCACCTGGGCAGATAACGGTTGAGAAATATTGGTAAGCGGCACTGTTAGCATCTCGGCCACAAGGATCGTTTAATCAGTATTTGTTAATTTAAATGCATGTAAGTTAAGTGTTTACTGATTTTTATCAATTTTAGTTTTGTTTGTTTAAATCGCTCACAATGACTTGCTGTTTCTTACCAATTTGATTACCCTTAACGCAATTGAGAATTGTTATCACTATCAGTTGGTGGTCGCAGGGTAGCACTTGAAGGGAGAAGCGTAATGAAAATAGTAAAGAGTCTTGCTGTTATGGGGCTTGCATGTATTGCATCAATAGCAAATGCATCTGAAAGACTGACGGTATATTCCTATCGCCAAGCTTTTCTTATTGACCCCATATTGGCTGACTTTACTAAAGAGACTGGCGTTAAAGTTGACGTGGTTTTCTCAAAGAAGGGTATTGCTGAACGTATGATGCGTGAAGGGCGTTTATCTAAAGCCGACATAGTGCTGACATCTGACTTTTACCGTTTGATGGAGTTAGTAGAAAAAGATTTAGTTGCTCCAGCAAACAGCGATACCTTAAAACAGAATATCCCTGCAAAATACCGTTCACCAGATGATGAGTGGTATGCGCTCACAATGCGAGTGCGTAATATTTATAGCTCTAAAGACAGGCTCGGCAAACTTGATATCAACTACGAAGATTTAGCGGATCCTAAATATAAAGGTAAAATTTGTACGCGTAGTGGTAAACACCCATATAACGTTTCTCTTGTGGCTTCAATGATTGCACATCACGGTGAGCAAGAAACTAAAACCTGGTTAGAGGGGTGGAAGGCCAATTTAGCCAGAAAGCCACAGGGAAATGATCGCGCACAAGTTAAAGCGGTAAGCGAAGGTATGTGTGATCTCGCGATTGGTAACAGTTACTACTTAGGTAAGATGTTACAAGATCCTAAGCAAAAAGCTTGGGCTGATGCCATAGAGATTAACTTCCCTAATCAAGACAATTATGGCTCCCACATTAACGTTTCGGGTATGGCGCTGGCGAAATATTCCAAAAATAAACAAACTGCACTTAAGTTGATGGAGTTCTTATCTGGTGATAAAGCCCAGCACACTTACGCTGAAGTGAACTTTGAATATCCAGTTAAAGCCAACGTCGCACCATCTAAGATAGTAGCTTCTTGGGGAACGTTTAAAGCTGATGATTTACCTATCTACAAATTAGCTGAATATCATGGTGCAGCGATTAAGTTGCTTGATGAAGTGAAGTTCGATCTGTAATTGATGGTGAAAATATTTAAGGTTGGGCTAACATATTCGGCGTAAACTCAATTATTGAGGTTAATCAGATAGGTTAAAGCCTCTAGGCTAACTCTCTAGAGCAACTCTACTTGATTAAGCTCTCTGGATTAAGCCTCTAGATCAAGCCTCTAGATTAAGTCTTCTAGAAAAGCCTGCTAAGTGTGTATATAGTCATATTCGCAGTGTGTTAGTTCCAACAATTGAAATACCATTGAACCTATCTATCGAGATAGGTTTTCTTATTTTTGGCTAAAATTTTTCACGTTATATGTAGGTAGTAAAGATTATGGTTTTAGGCTTAGCCAAGGGCTGGTCTGTAGCAAGTTATACCTTGGCACTATTGATTGTTATGCCACTTATTGCACTTATCGGTCAATCATTCTTGCCTGATGGTTCTGTATTTACCCATCTATTTGATACTGTATTACCCACCTACATCAGTAATAGCCTGTGGCTGATGTTTTGGGTCGTTATTGGCTCACTTATCATCGCGGTCCCAGCCGCATGGCTGGTGGCTAAATGTCATTTCCCTGGGCGTCGAATTTTTCAGTGGGCGTTACTGCTGCCTTTAGCCATGCCAGCTTATGTCGTGGCTTATGTTTATACCGACTTATTTGATTATGCTGGCCCTGTGCAGCGCGGCTTGCGCACATTTTTTGGTTGGCAAACACCTCAAGACTATTACTTTCCAGAGGTACGCTCATTGGGCGGCGCTGCCATTATGTTGTCGCTCGTGTTGTTTCCGTATATCTACTTACTGGCACGAACGGCTTTTATGGAGCAATCCGCTAGTTTAAGTCAAGCAACAAGAGTGATGGGCTGTGGGCCTTGGAAAAGCTTCTGGCGTTTAAGTTTACCTATGACGCGTCCAGCATTGGCTGTTGGTGCGGCATTGGTTGCTATGGAAACAGCGGCAGATTTTGCCACCGTAAGCTATTTTGCCGTGCCAACATTGACTACGGCTGTTTACGATACCTGGTTTGAATATGGCAGCTTAGCAGCGGCTGCAAAGCTTTCAACCATTATGTTATTAGTGATTTTTGCCATGGTGGGTTTTGAGCGTTTCGCGAGGCGAAAACAAAAGTTGTTTCAGAAACAATCAACGCCAGGCGAACTCGATATCTATCCTCTGACCGGGCTGAAAGCTCTGGCTGCAATGAGTTACTGCGCAGCCTTACTCTTTGTCGCTTTTTTACTGCCTTTTATTATATTAGTGCAGTATGCCTATGGCTATTTTGCCGAAAGCTGGAATCAAGAGTTCTTTGAATATAGCTTTAATAGCTTATGGATAGCGGTGGTGGTGAGCTGCATCTGTGTGGCTATTGGTATTGTGTTGATGTTCATTCGTAGGGTTAGCCCTAGGCGGGCCGATATTCTTCCTTCTCGCTTAGCATCAACGGGCTATGCTCTGCCAGGTACCGTGTTAGCCATTGGGATCTTAGTACCTTTTACCCAACTCGATTTTGCAATCAATGATATAGCCGAATACTTTGGCTTTGAGGGCCCAGGGCTCATCTTAACGGGCAGCAGCTTTATTATTGTGTGCGCTTTTTGTATTCGCTTTGCCGCAATTGCTATCGGCAGTATAGAAAACAGTTATAAACGGATCTCCCCCTCACTGGATATGGCGGGGATCACTATGGGCCTTAAGCCATTAGGACTTTTACGACAGGTGCATATTCCTCTTCTGAGAAAAGGTATTTTTGCTGGCTTATTGCTGGTATTTATCGAATGTATGAAGGAGTTGCCTGCAGCGTTATTGCTAAGGCCGATAGGTTTTGAAAACTTAGCCACCTATGTTTTTCAGTTTGTATCTGATGAGCAGCTAGAGCACGGGGCACTGGCGGCGATTGTCATTGTATTAGTCGGTCTTATTCCGCTTATCTACCTAAATCGTTCCTTGGAGCATGATAATTAATATGGCCACATTACAAGTACAACAGGTTGTTAGCGACTACCAGGGGCAAGTCGTTTTAAAGGGCTTAGATTTAACCGTTGAGAAAGGTGAGATTGTCGCGTTACTTGGTCCAAGCGGCTGTGGTAAAACCACTTTGTTGCGCGCAATTGCGGGGCTTCAGGCGATTACTCATGGCCAGATAATCATTAATAATAAAGTCGTGGCATCCGATGATTGTTTTATTCCTAGCGAGCAGCGAGGCGTTGGGATGATTTTTCAGGATTATGCGCTTTTTCCTCATTTAACTGTGGCTGACAATATTCTTTTTGGTTTACGAACTCGTGATAAAGCAGTCAGGCGATCACGCTTAGAAGAGATGTTAGCGTTAGTCAAACTCGAAGGATTGGCGAAACGTTACCCCCATGAGTTATCGGGTGGTCAACAACAAAGGGTCTCAATCGCAAGAGCGCTGGCTTATGAGCCTGAAGTGTTATTGCTCGATGAACCGTTTTCAAATATTGATGCCAAAGTACGCCGTGAAATGATGCTCGAGATCCGCGATATTTTGAAAAAGCATAATGTTAGTGCGGTTTTCGTGACACACAGTAAAGATGAAGCGTTTGTATTTGCAGATAAGCTAGCGCTATTTAATCACGGTGAAATCGTGCAGTGTGGTGATGCCGAAGGCTTATATTTAGCGCCATCAGATAAATATGTCGCAGATTTTCTAGGAGCGGGGAATTACCTTAAGGCTGAAGTTATTAGTGACTATTGCATTGCCACTAGCATTGGTGAAATCGTGAGTGAAAGTTTACTTAAGCTGCCAGTCGGTTCCACGGCTGAAGTGCTGCTAAGGCCTCAGCACTTATTATTGAAAGCGGATGCTAACGGTGTTGGCGAAGTGATTGAGCGACGCTTTTTAGGAAATATCTGCCAATATCAAGTTCAGGTCGATGAAACTGTCATAGAGATCCACAGTCCGCAGCGAGACTTAGTACTTGGCCAGCGGGTCGCTATAGCGTGTCAGAACCATAGTTTGGTTTTGTTCTAGTTAAAAGAGTTTAATCACTCAGTCCTAGTCGCTTAATCGTTAAGCCATCACCGCTTACAGACGCGTTTTAGTTATTTTACATGTGAGATAATGTGAGCAAAGTAGATTTTCTTGCTTGCTTAAGTTGTAGTTAGTTCAAGGAATTGACTATTGATTTTAGTTATTGTGCGTCAGTTAATGATATTAATCACTAAAGTTGTCCATAATGTTGCCGAAAATTAATTATGCTAAGGGTTACTTATAATAATGGATAGTCAGGTTATGCCTCGTGAACAGCTTGGAGTTTGTGCAGAAGGAAACTTGCACAGTGTCTACTTAATGTTTAATGCTAATGATAGTGTTGAGTCTGACATGCGCCCTTGTGTGGCGAATGTGGCTCAGTATATTTATGAATTAGCAGATCAATATTCTGATAGTGCCTTTAATGGTTTTGTTGCCATTGGTGCTAATTATTGGGACACCTTATACCCCCATGCTCGACCAGAAGAGCTAAAACCTTTCCCTGCGATGAATCGAGGTAATCGAGATGCGCCGGCTATCGAGTATGATCTATTTGTACATATCCGTTGTGATCGTTTTGATATTCTGCACTTGGTGGCTAACGAAGTTAATCAAATGTTTGAAGGCTTAGTTGAACTCATTGATGAAGAGCGTGGCTTTAGATTCATGGACTCTCGTGATTTGAGCGGCTTTGTTGATGGCACCGAGAACCCTAAAGGACGTAGTCGTCAGGAAGTTGCATTAATCGGCGAGGAAGACAGCCGTTTTAAAGGCGGAAGTTATATTCATGTACAAAAGTTTGCCCATAACTTAAGTAAGTGGAACCGTCTGCCAGTCAAGAAGCAAGAAGATGTTATTGGGCGTACTAAAGCGGACAATATCGAGTATGCATCGGCTGATAAACCGCTTACGAGCCACATTAAGCGTGTTAACCTGAAAGACAGTGAAGGTAAGTCTATGGAGATCTTAAGGCAAAGCATGCCTTATGGTTCAGTTAAAGAGCAAGGCTTGATGTTTATCTCTACTTGCCGCAATTCAGTTAATTTCGAAAAGATGCTAGAGAGCATGGTGCATGGCGATAGTGAAGGCAACCATGACCATTTAATGCATTTTACTCAAGCATTAACAGGTTCGTCATTCTTTGCGCCATCATTAGACTTTATGATTACAGCGGGCTAATTCGCAAGGTTTTACTGACTCATAAAAAACGCACAGTAAAGTGCGTTTTTTATTGGGCGTAACAAAGTGAATTATTCGCGCTAAGCTTCGTCTTTATCCCAATAATTGGTGGGGCGTTTGGCGTAAACTTCGTTGACAGATTTTACTAGCACCTTGTTATTTTCTGGGTACACAACTACGTCATGTATGTCTCGGTTACCAACGACCAGAAAAACAAACTCTTGCTCACTATGATTGACGAGTTTATGAGACACACCCGTGTCAGCGTTAAAGCAGATATATTCTCCCTGACTAAAAGGGTGAGGCTCGCCGTCAATGTATAGCGTCGCTTCGCCATGCATCGCGTAGATATGCTCTTCTTCTTTTGTATGGTAATGGGCAACAGCTGAGGACTTACCTGGCGCTAAGCGTTCCATGGTCACGCCAATTTTTTCTCCACCGGCGGTATCGCCAATGTGCTTTTGCTCGCTGGCATACTGATCTTCATGCTGCCAAGATTCCCAGCATATATCGTTGATATTTATTATTTTACTTTTATTCATTATTTGCCCTCGACTAACAGTACTGTCATTGAGGATTATAACGATTATTGCTCGAGAGAGAAGCTGCTATTCAATATATTGTATAAAACATAGTGTTTCATACAGGGGGCATTAAGCTAAATGATTGGGTTACGGTGCAGAGCCTAGGTAAACGGTCGAGTGATGGAGGCTGATTATGCAACAAACAAAAAATGCTGTAGCCCTGAGGGTACAGCATTTAAAAAAATCGTCGCTTTATGTTTAGTCGGCGTAATTAATCAGCATAATTAAACAGTGACTTAACTGTCTCTAGCGTGTCTTCAATGCTATGGATACTAGATGGACAGATGAAAATCGTATCATCACCAGCAATAGTCCCCAAAATACCCTCAGGCTTACCTATTGAGTCGAGTAGACGCGCGATTAATTGCGCTGCACCAGGGCTAGTTCTGACAACAATCATGGCTTGGTTATGGTCAACATCCAGTACCAGGTTTTTAAGCGGGCTTCCGGCAGTAGGAACGCCAAGCTCTGCTGGAAGGCAGTAAACCATCTCTTGCTTTGCGTTGCGGGTTCTAACCGCGCCAAACTTACTTAGCATACGAGAAACTTTAGATTGGTTTATATTGCTAAAGCCTTCTGCTTGAAGGGCGATAACAATTTCACTTTGAGAGCCAAAACGCTCCTCTTTTAAAATAGATTTGAACGTCTTAACTAAATCATCTGGGCTTTTACTAGCTTGCATATATTATTATTCTTTATTCAAAAAAATCTGCTTCATCATGAATATTTTCGCCGTTTTTGTCAATTGGTATTCGTTTTTTTGAATAAAAATTCATTAATAAACCCAGTTAGACTCAATGATTCAACTTAAGTTAGAATGATTATTCTAAATTTTGTTATGCTAATTTATTATGGTTTTAGCTCTGTATCGCTGATGTACACTCACTTTACTCATTTACCATCTTACATTAGCGTTCTAGATTATATTCAACACGACTAAGGGATAATTGAATTTTTTTTGTGAATCCAGTACTGTTGCGGCATTGGAAAGGTGGATCTAAATCACAAAAATCTGAGAATTGACGGAGATCATTATGAAAGTTGCTGTACTTGGTGCTGCTGGTGGTATTGGCCAGGCGCTTGCCCTACTGTTAAAAACTCAATTACCTGCGGGTTCAAAATTGTCGCTTTATGATATTGCCCCTGTTACGCCAGGTGTTGCGGTTGACTTAAGCCACATCCCTACTGCGGTAGAAGTAAAAGGTTTCGCTGGTGAAGATCCTACTGCTGCACTAGAAGGTGCTGATGTTGTACTTATCTCTGCGGGTGTTGCTCGTAAGCCGGGTATGGATCGTTCAGATCTATTTAACATCAATGCAGGTATAGTTCGTAATCTAGTTGAAAAATGTGCCGCGACTTGCCCTACGGCATTAATCGGTATCATTACAAACCCTGTAAATACAACCGTAGCCATTGCTGCTGAAGTATTGAAAAAAGCGGGTGTTTACGACAAGAACCGTTTGTTCGGTGTTACAACGTTGGATGTTATCCGTTCAGAAACGTTCGTTGCTGAAGCAAAAGGCTTAAACGTTGCAGACGTTAAAGTTAATGTTATCGGTGGGCACAGTGGAGTGACGATTCTTCCGCTGCTGTCACAAATTGAAGGCGTAAGCTTTACCGATGCAGAAGTTGCAGCATTAACGACACGTATCCAGAATGCGGGTACGGAAGTTGTTGAAGCTAAAGCGGGTGGCGGTAGCGCAACTCTATCTATGGGGCAAGCTGCATGTCGTTTCGGCTTATCACTTGTTCGTGGTCTTCAAGGTGAAGCAAATGTGATTGAATGCGCCTATGTTGATGGCGGCAGTGAGCATACTGAGTTCTTTGCACAACCTGTTGTACTTGGTAAGAACGGTGTTGAGCAAGTCCTTGCTTATGGCGATGTAAGCGCATTTGAAGCGAATGCTCGTGACGCTATGCTAGATACACTAAAGGCTGATATTGTGCTGGGTATCGAATTCGTTAAATAAACGATGACTGACCTCTTGTGGGTCATAATAAAAAAGGAGCCTTAGGCTCCTTTTTTGTTTCTCAATGGCATCAAGGTGCTAATTTAAAGAGAATAATTAGTTACTTCTCTCTTAGTTACTGCGTTGAGTTGCTATTCTCGCAAGCGAGATGAGCGCTTCTTTATAATCGGACTCTGGAATGATGGCCAGTGCTGCAATGGCCTTGTCAGACTCCTCGATAGCGCGCTTCTCTGTGTACTCCAATGCACCACAGTTTTTAAGTGCGGCAAGGATCACCTCGATATGCTCAGTTCCGTCACCTTTCTCGATAGCTTCACGGATAAGCGTCTTTTCAGTGTCGTTACCATTTGCCATAGCAAAAATAAGCGGCAGTGTAGGCTTACCCTCAGCTAAGTCGTCACCGATGTTTTTACCTAGCTCTTCTGTTTCTGCTGTGTAATCGAGAAGATCGTCGGTTAACTGGAATGCTGTACCTAAATACTTACCGTATTCAGCTAGTGCGGTTTGCACCTCAATAGGGCTGTCTGCGAGCAAACCTGCAAGGCGAGTAGCGGCTTCAAATAGCTTGGCTGTCTTGCAATAGATGACGCGCATGTAGCTGTCTTCTGTGGTGTCAGGGTCATTACAATTCATCAATTGTAGGACTTCACCTTCCGCGAGCACGTTTGTTGCGTCAGCGAGGATCTCTAGCACGTCTAGGCACTTGAGTTCCGTCATCATTTGGAACGAGCGGGTATATAAGAAGTCACCGACTAATACACTAGCGCTATTACCGAATAGGGCGTTGGCAGTTTTTCTGCCGCGTCGCAACATCGACTCGTCAACAACATCATCATGTAAAAGTGACGCGGTGTGAATGAATTCGATAATGGCTGCTAATTTAAGGTGAGATTCACCTTTATAGTCAATGGCGCGAGCTGCTAGAATAGATAGCAGAGGTCGCAAGCGTTTACCGCCACCGTTAATAATGTAGAACCCAAGTTGATTAATTAGGGCAACATCTGACTCTAGTTGTTTATAGATCAGTTGATTGACAGCTTGCATATCGCTATCAGTCAATTGACGAATGGCGTTTAAATCCATAAGTAGGCTCTAGTTCTTGTTGGCTGCTGAGTAACATTGCAGCTCAATTAAGGCTTAATGTTATAATAATTGGATTCTACCTAAATTTACGGTACAAGACAGTAGTTGTAGATGAATGTGAGAGTTATTTGGGTCTTTTTTTATTCTAAGTTAATTAAGGCTTGTCAGCAGCCTGTTCTTAGCGTAAACTCCGCGACCATTGTCATTAAAGCTTTTATAGCACCCCTGCATCAAACAAATATGTTTTGAGCGGCGTGTTAGAAATATCGGAGTAAAATAGCTATGTACGCTGTTTTTCAAAGTGGCGGCAAGCAACATCGCGTTGAAGCCGGCCATACAGTTCGTTTAGAGAAATTAGAAGTCGCTACAGGCGAAACTATCGAATTTGACCAAGTTCTTTTGGTTGCTGATGGTGAAACTGTACACGTAGGTGCACCTTTAGTTGAAGGTGGAAAGGTTGTTGCTGAAGTTATCAGCCACGGCCGTGCGGAGAAGGTAACTATTGTTAAGTTCCGTCGTCGTAAGCACCACGATAAGAAGATGGGCCATCGTCAATGGTTCACCGAAGTTAAAATTACAGCTATCAACGCTTAATTAGGAGAATAACTCATGGCACATAAAAAAGCTGGCGGTTCTACTCGTAACGGCCGCGATTCAGAAAGTAAACGTCTTGGTGTAAAGCGCTTCGGCGGTGAATCAGTTCTAGCTGGTAACATCATCGTTCGTCAACGTGGTACTAAATTCCACGCTGGTGTTAATGTTGGTATCGGTCGTGACCACACTTTATTCGCACTTACCGATGGTAAAGTGAAGTTTGAAGTTAAAGGTCCACAGAACCGTAAGTTCATCAGCATCGAAGATTAATTCTTAGCTCAGCTAATAATTAATATTAAGCCCCGCCATTGGTGGGGCTTTGTTTTTTCAAAATTAAGTAAATTGTGTTTTGGCGACTAGAATCGTTAAGAGTATAATTCTTTCATTCTGTGGTGCCAGGAGTTGGTATGAAGTTTGTCGATGAAGCTATTATCCGTGTAGAAGCCGGAAATGGTGGCAGTGGTTGCGTTAGCTTTAGACGTGAAAAATATGTTCCTGATGGTGGTCCTGATGGTGGTGATGGTGGCGACGGTGGTAGTGTTTATCTACAAGCCGATGAGAACCTTAACACACTGATCACTTTTCAGTTTGAACGCTTCCATATTGCCGAGCGCGGTAAGAATGGTCGTGGACGTGATTGTACCGGTCACGGCGGTGAAGACTTGATCCTTAAAGTGCCTGTAGGTACTCGCGCTATCGATAACGATACTGAGGAGTCACTGGGTGACTTAACCACTCACGGGCAAAAATTGCTTGTGGCTAAAGGTGGTTTCCATGGTCTAGGTAATACTCGTTTCAAGAGTAGTACTAACCGTGCGCCAAGGCAGAAGACGTTAGGTACCGACGGTGAAGTGCGTAGCCTTAAGCTGGAGCTGTTATTGTTAGCAGACGTAGGCTTGTTAGGTATGCCTAACGCAGGTAAGTCGACCTTTATTCGCTCAGTGTCTAAGGCTAAGCCGAAAGTGGCTGACTATCCGTTTACAACTTTGGTTCCTAACTTAGGTGTTGTTAACCCTAGACCGGGTCAAAGCTTTGTAATCGCCGATATTCCAGGTCTTATTGAAGGTGCTGCTGATGGCGCAGGTCTTGGTGTTCAATTCTTGAAGCACTTAGAGCGTTGTCGTGTATTGCTGCATATTCTAGATGTTGAGCCAATTGATGGTAGCGATCCAGTTGAATCGGCTCGTGCTATCGTAGGTGAGCTTGAAAAGCACTCTCCAAAGCTTGCGGGTAAGCCGCGCTGGTTAGTGATTAACAAAGCAGATTTGATGTTGGAAGAAGAGCTACAAGAGCGAATCGACCATATCGTTAAAGAACTTGAGTGGGATGGCGATATCTATACGATTTCAGCTTATAACCGTGAAGGTACTGCTGAGTTAGCCCTTAAACTACTAGACTTTATTGCTTCACTTCCTCCTGAAGAAGAAGTTGATGCCGATGCCGAAGTCGAGTTCAAGTGGGATAACTATCATCAGAACGCTAACGAATCAGTCAATGAAGATTTTGACGATGATTTCGATGACGACTTTGATGAAGATGACTACGATGTAGAGATTATCTACCAAAGATAATTATTCGCATAAGAGGAAGTTGAGAAAAGGTGTACGCTACAACGCAAAATGACATTACTCGTCAAGTCGTTAGGGTTGCTCAACTTCTGCTAGCTTATGGCGCTGAATCTGAACTTGTTGAAGAGATCACTCAGCGCTTAGGCCACGCCTTAGGTTTAGAAAGCGTTGAGATATCCATCTCTTCCAACTCGTTAGTACTTACCAGCTTGGCCGTCGGCCGTTGTATTACAACGACGCGGCGCATTCGCGAACATGGCATTAATATGACCGTAGTTTGCGAACTCCAACGTATCTGTTTACTCACCGAAAAAGGCATTTATGGCCTAACGGAAGTACGTAAGCGTGTTGGCCGGATCCAACCAAAAACCTACCCCGCTAAATATGTCGTGCCCATGATTGGTTTATCATGTGCAAGTTTTTGCCACTTATTTGGTGGTGATTTAACGGCCTGTTTGATTACCTTTTTCGCCTCGGCAGCGGGTATGTTTGTCAGATTATCAATTGCTAAACGTCATTATAATTTACTGCTTAACTTTAGTGTGACAGCCTTCGTGACGACGCTAATAGCACAAACGGGATATCAATTTGACCTGACTGATACCCCTAAGTTGCCTATGGCGGCAAGTGTATTAATGCTCGTGCCTGGTTTCCCAATGATTAACGCCATATCGGATATGGTTAAAGGTCACCTCAATGTGGGGATCTCTCGCTGGGGACAGGCCACTTTGCTTACGGTAGCGTCGGTTATAGGCATTACTATCGCAATGCAGATTGGAGGATTATTCCTGTGATCTCATTATTATTAACCATGCTCAATGACGCCATTTTTTCTGCTATTCCAGCGATTGGTTTTGCTATGGTATTTAATGTACCGCGTCGATTTTTGCCTTACTGTGCAATCGCGGCAGCAATGGGACATGGTAGCCGTACCATGTGGTTAAGCTTTGGTTTGCCTATCGAGTGGGCGACATTTTTAGCCGCAGCTTTGGTCGGCGTTATAACGATAGCGTTTGCTAGAAAGCATTTAGCGCCGCCATTAATGTATGCTGTAGCTGCAATTATTCCTATGATCCCAGGCACCTATGCATTTAATACCGTAATAGGTTTGGTGCAGCTAACAGCGCAAGCCGATATGAGCCCTGAGCTGATTTACCAAGTTGTCAGTAACGGCCTTAAAACGGTGTTTATCTTAGGCGCACTCTCTGTGGGGCTTGCGATGCCGAGTCTGCTCTATTTCCGTTCGCGTCCAGTCATTAAGTAACTAGAATCTTTCATTCGATAGTTATTCGTTCTTAGCTAATACGTGTTCAATCATTAACGCTTAGGTAAGCCAAACATACTGTATCTGACAATATAAAAATAAAAGGAAGTTTCATGAAAATAGCTATGATTGCCGCAATGGCAAATAATCGCGTCATTGGTAAAGATAACCAAATGCCATGGCACCTTCCTGAAGATTTACGCCACTTTAAGGCCATGACCTTGGGCAAGCCTGTCGTCATGGGGCGAAAGACGTATGAGTCGATAGGGCGCCCATTGCCCGGACGACATAATATTGTCATTAGCCGTCAAGCAGATCTCGTTATTGAAGGGGTGACAACCGTCACGAGTTTTGAGCAGGCTAAACTTGCCGCAGGAGACTGTGCGGAGCTTGTTGTGATAGGGGGAGGCCAGCTATATGAAATGTTACTGGCTCAAGCAGATATCTTGTATCTCACTGAAATTGCATTAACTGTCGAGGGTGATACCTTCTTTCCTGAGTGGAATGATGGTAGCTGGCAAGAAGTCTCTCGAGATGTAGCGAAAAATGATAAACAGCTTGAATATAGCTTTATCAAGTTGGTAAAAAAATGTTAAATTTAAGGGGTTGTTTAGTACCCTGTATAACGATAAAGAAAGCCTACTAGTTAGCGCTACTTTACTAATAATAAATAAAAACTAAAAATAAGGAGTGTCCGATGCGCTTGTTGCCTCTGAGCCTCGCTACACTGATTGCTGCATCTTTAATTTCTGTACCTTCAACTGCACTTGCTAACCAAGACCAGTTGACCGCGAATATCTGTAATTATGTTCAGGCTGATGATAAAAATCGCCTACGTAAAAAGCTTAAAGAGAGTCGTGTTAAGCTTCGCAACATTTATAGTGGCGTATCTTGTAATGGTGATAGCCTGCTAAGAGTAGCGCTGAAAAGTGGTTCAAATAAAGTGGGTACCTTTGTGGCAAAGCGCTTACCTGCAGCTGACTTAGGCTCTGCTGAAAGTGATGGAAGTACAATTGTTGCTTGGGCAGAAAGTAACGGTCACAGTGGCAGTGAGATAACCGCAGCGATTAAAGAGCGTATCGCAGGTGGTTAAACCGTGAAATCAATGTAATAAAAAATACTGGGCTTATCCCAGTATTTTTTTGTCTGTAGCGAGTGAACTTACCAGGTAGAAAACAAAAAAGAGGCGCTAAACTTAGCGCCTCTTTTTATTTTTAAGCTTGATTGAGCTTATTTATATCTGTTGCTTAAGCTCGGTCAATATTGCGCTGCAAATATAGCGCTTCCCACTGAATGAACAGATACTTAATGCAATGGGTATAAATTAGACTCTGAACTCTTTAACAGAAGCCTGCAGTTCTTCTGCGAGTTGGGCCACTTGATGGCTTGACTGGGCTGTTTGGTCGGCTCCAGTCGACGTTTCCTCTGAAATCGCCGCAATATGCTCTAGTTTCTCGGATACTTGCTGACTCACTAAGTTTTGCTCTTGCGCAGCATGAGCAATATGTGTTCCTGAGTCGTGAGCGCGATGTACAGCATCGCTAATACTTTCAAGTGCATTATTAGCCTGTTCAGTCTTATCAACGCAAGAGTTAGCCTGTGTGCGCCCCAAATCCATTACGGCTACCGCTTCTTGGGTTCCTTGTTGCAGGACCTCAATCATCTGTTGGATCTCTTGGGTAGAATCCTGAGTTCTTGATGCAAGGCTACGCACCTCATCGGCAACAACGGCAAAGCCTCGACCTTGCTCTCCGGCTCGAGCGGCTTCAATTGCAGCGTTTAGCGCGAGTAAGTTTGTTTGCTCTGCAATGCCTCGAATAACATCGAGAATAGATCCAATAGAGGCACTATCTGCATGCACCTTGTTGATGACGACGCTGGCTTTAGACACTTCATCGGCTAGCGCTAGAATGGTACGCTTATTTTCATCAGCAATCAGGCGCATATGTTGGCTTTCATCATCGGCGGCTTTGATTTGGCTTAGCGCCTCATCAGCACTGGCCGTCACCTGCTGAGCACTTGAGCTTAGCTGAGTCGTTGCTGTTGCAACTTGATCAACTTGGCTCTTCTGTTCTTGAATGCCAACAGTGGTTTGGGCAGTAATTGCTGAAGTCTCTTCTGCTGCAGCGGCAAGCTGATCTGAGCGCTCTAAAATGCCTTGGATCAGCTCTCTTAGGCTATCGACGAGTTTATTGCAGTTGGCTGACAGTTTTGCGAATTCATCATGGCCTGATTCATCAAGTTTGTGGGTTAAATCACCTGATGCTAGTACATTTAGAGCATGATTGACTTTCTCTAATGAGCGAGTCAGTGGGCGAACGACTGCGATACTAACAACGACTGCAACGATAATAGCGACTAGCATCAATAAAACGGTGCGCATACTCGCGCTATCGATATTAGCAATGACATCGTGACTGATCTCGGCAGAGATGGTCTCGATGTTAGCCGTTAAGGTTTTCATCTGCTTGTTGACGTTAGCTGCTGCTTGTTCAACATCAGCAAGCAAACGGCTTGTATTACGATTAAGCTCAAGTTCTTTTTGCTTTAACGCTGTGAGGGAGTTATTGCCTCTAACCATGCTAAATACGTTACTGGCTTCAGCATTAAGCTCGTCAATAAGTTCGGCATCGACAACGCCGTCCCAGTGGTTAGTAACATAATCAACTTTGCTCTTTGTATCGCTAACAATATAATCGAGTTCTTTTGAAATGATGTCGAATTTTGCTTTTTCAGTGCTGCCCATCAAGTCAAAACTGGTGCTGGCGATGCTGCTAAAACTGAGTTCGAGCGAACTTGCTGTGGCTGCTATCTCTTGCTCAACAACATCTTCACTCATATCTAGGTCAATTAAGTCGAGTAATAAAGAGGCGCTATCATCGACGGCTATCTCAATATCATCGTATTTACTGATAATTTTATTTGTAGTGACTAAAGCAGTTTCATGAGTCGTAATCATTTCATGACTAATGCTATTGAATTTAGCGTATTGATTATCAAGATTTCGAATAACAGAATTTAATTCTGAATTGCTACTGACTAGGCCGGTTAGTTTTTTAAGCTCACGCTCAAAGGTCTGGCTGGCAGTAGTAAATTGAGCGTTGATTGTAGGGATCATCGCTGCACTTTGGCTATGGTAGGCCATCAAAACTTGTTTTTCTTGTTGAGAAAGAGTCTGAGAAAGCTGATTGCTGGTTTTTAATGCAGGAAGACTTAACTCCTGTAAGACTTGAGTACTGGTCTTTAACTGGTTGTTAGTAAACCAAGAAGCTGCGCCAAGTACAATTAGCAGTAAAGTGACTACCGTAAACCCACCTATCACTCTAGTGGCTACATTTAACTTCATATGAGCTCCATTATTATTATTTTTATCTAAGTCTCAGCATCTGGCCGACATCTATTTCGTATACTGTATCGGCCAAATGTTGCAATAGTTTAACTCTTTTTTAACTTCTTTTAACGGCTTTTATTTTGTTTTGAGTAATTTTCTGGTTTGACTCCATATGCCAAAGTGTCATGTGCTCCCCCCAGCAACAGCCAGTATCTAGTGCCTGCCTATTAGCGAGGTGAGTTTGCCCCATAATGGCAGCCCAGTGGCCAAAAATCACAGTGTAGTCGGTGGGTAGCTGACTAGGTTGGTTAAACCAAGGGACTAAGGAGTCATGATTACAATCTTGTAGTGGTGACTTACAGTCAAAATCTAAGCGGCCATCGGCTTTTAAGTAACGCATACGGGTGAGTGCATTAATGCAATAGATCTGTTGTTCAAGCGCTGTTAAATTTGAATTAAACTCATCGACTGAATTGGTATACATCTCACTAATCAAATCATTTAGATAGTTGGGAGATTGCAATGTTAGGCTGACTCGATCTGCTTGAGTGCGTAAGGTGTGCAGATCCCAGTTAGGCGGCACACCCGCATGGGTCATAATAAGGTTCTTTTCAGGCCAGTCTTGATAGAGTGGCTGCAGTCTCAACCAGTCGATAATATTAGCGATATCATCTGCTGCTAGTAGAGGGGTTAAATGATCTTTTGGGTTAGCACGTTTTAACTTTCCGTGAATAGCCAGCAGATGAAGATCATGATTACCGAGGACAATTTTAGCTGAACCAGACAAGGACTTAAAAAAACGCAGTGTCTCAAGGGAACCTGGCCCCCTAGCAACGAGATCACCTACGGTCCATAAGCAGTCCTTTGATGGATTAAAGGCTACCTTTTCGAGTAGCAACGTTAACTCGTCAAAGCAGCCTTGGATATCACCTACAAAATAGTTCGCCATTTTTACCTATGCATTATTTATGTTTTGTTAATTATGTTTTGTGATTAATGAAGTAAACCTGGGACGGCTAAACGAAAGGCGGATATGGGGGCTGTAAATTCATTGCCACTGCTGTCGACCATGGTATAACTGCCTTCCATCACACCCAATGGGGTTTCTAATACGGTGCCGCTGGTATATTCATATGAGCTATTGGGCTTGATTGTCGGAGTTTGGCCTACCACGCCCGCACCGTGAACTTCACTTTTTTGCCCATTGGAGTCTGTAATACACCAATGGCGACTTTTTAGTGTGACGTCATCATCACCGAGATTACTGATGGTAATAGTGTAGCTAAATAGATATTTCTCTTCATCAGGGGAGGATTGATTTTCAATATACTCTGTTTTTACGTCGACGCTAACAGGCGTTGTTAATTGACTCATATAGACCTCTAAAAGATGGAGTTATCTGATTTTTAACGAGCTTCCATATTAAATGGAGAGTATCTGAATTAACAGGTAATTATTTATGAGCAGGTATAAAAAAAGGGCAGTTATTGCCCTTTTGTTGGTCAGTATATTATTCAGAGAATAAATCTACTTCCTATCGAAAACGTGGTTAGCCATAGCGACGTATTGGTCAACACGGATCTGTTCAGGCCTCAACGTTGCATCAATACCTAACGCGGCGAAGTCTTCATCAGATAATAGCTGCTTAAGGTTATTTCTAAGCGTCTTACGGCGCATGTTAAATGCTGTCGTGGTTAAGTTTCTAAGCAGGTCGACATCTTTACATGGCCAAGGTTTAGTTTTGTATGGCACTAAACGCACAACAGCTGAGTCCACTTTAGGTGGTGGTGTAAAGCATCCTGGTGGGACTTCAAGCACAGGCATGACTTGGCAATGGTATTGAGCCATTACGGTAAGGCGGCCATAAGCTTTAGTACCCGGGCTTGCAGAGAGTCTTAATACGACCTCTTTTTGCAGCATAAAGTGCATGTTCTCAATATGCTGAGCAAACTCAAACAGATGGAACATAAGCGGAGTTGAAATGTTATATGGTAAGTTACCAAACACTTTCATCTGCTTGTCTTCACGCACGAGTTGATTGAAATCAAACTTAAGTGCATCACCTTGGTGAATTTCAAGCTTATCTTTAAGGACCGGGTGCGTTTGTAAACGCTCAACCAAGTCTTTATCGAGTTCGACAACAATAAGCTTGTCGATACCGCTTGCAACAGGCTCAGTTAATGCCGCTAAACCGGGACCAATTTCTACCATCACATGATCATTATCAGGTGAAATAGCACCAACAATGCGATTAATCACATTCTCGTCAGTTAAGAAGTTTTGTCCAAAACGTTTTCTGGCCGTGTGGCCTAAATGTACTTTATTGCTCATGAGGTAACTTTTATCACTAATTCTTTGCAGCCAAATCAATGGCTTTATTTAATGCGCAGACAAAACTGCCAATATCAGCAGTACCCGTGCCTGCAAGCTCTAGGGCCGTACCATGGTCGACCGACGTTCTTATATAGGGTAATCCTAGAGTGATATTGACTGAACTGCCAAATCCTCTAGATTTTAGTACTGGAAGCCCTTGATCGTGGTACATAGCGAGTACAACGTCAGCATCTTCTAAGTATTTAGGTTGAAACAGGGTATCTGCTGGTAATGGGCCAACGATATCCATGTCGAGTTCTCTTAATTCATTAAGGGCAGGGATGATGATATCGATCTCTTCTCTGCCTAAATGGCCGTCTTCACCTGCATGAGGATTTAAACCGCAGACATAGATCCGCGGCGACTCAATTGCAAACTTCTCGACTAAATCGGTATGTAAAATTTTGACAATCTGATGCAAGCGATCACGGGTAATGGCTTTAGACACATAAGCCAATGGTATATGAGTTGTTACCAGTGCAACCTGCAAACCTGGGGCTGCAAGCATCATCACCACATCCTGGCAATTTGCTTGGTTTGCGAAAAACTCAGTATGACCACTAAACGGAATGCCGGCCTGGTTAATGATGCCTTTATGGACTGGGCCAGTTACAACAGCATCAAATTCACCAACCATGTTCTTTTCACCAGCAAATCTCAGTGTTTCAACAACATAGGCACTATTGTTTTCATTTAGTTTCCCGCACACCGCGTCGGCTTCAAGGGTAAATGGCACAATAGTCAATGTTCCAGCTTCCTGTGCTTTAGGCGGCTGGTTCGGTTGGTATGGGCGTAGCGTAATCGACAGCCCAAGCTTCTTAGCGCGAGACTTTAGTAGTTCGGGATCAGCACAAACAACTAGCTCAGCAGGCCAAGCCTGCTGAGCTAGTTGTATCACTAAATCGGGACCTACACCCGCCGGTTCACCCGGCGTGATGGCAATTCGTTTAGTTGACAATAGTATTAACCTCGATTCGTTTCTGGCTCGAAAATATCGATAAATGCTTCAGCGCGCATTTCATCTAGCCAGTTTTGTAACTCTTCATTAAATTTACGACGATAGATCAGCTGGTGAGCTCGGTTCGTATTAAATTTATCGGTTGCATCTGTTGTACGTCTTTCTTCTAGTTGAACAATATGCCAGCCGTGAGTCGAACGGAATGGTTCGCTATAGCCACCAATTTCAAGGCTATTTAACTCTTTGGCAAATGCTGGAACATAGATGTTCGGATCGGCCCAACCCAGTTCACCACCTTTAGCAGCAGAACCTGGATCTTCTGAATACTGACGTGCTAAATCTTCAAACTTAGCTTCACCTGATTTAACTTGAGCTAGGAATCTGTCCATCATGCTCTTAGCGCGTTCTTCCGAAAGAATTGGAGACGGCTTAAGTAGAATGTGGCGAGACTTAACTTCTTTAACTTCTTTGGTTTCTAGACCGCGAGCATCCATCACCTTGATGATATGGAAGCCCGATGCACTCTTAATTGGACCTATGATATCACCAGTCTTCGCATCAGTGACCACTTCTGCAAATAAGGTTGGCATCTCGTTGATGTTCATGTAGTCCCAAATACCACCTTCTAGTGCTTTAGGGCCTGAAGAGGCTGCAATTGCGATACTTCTAAAGTCATCACCATCTTGTAATCGTTTCATCACGACTGCGGCGCGCTTACTTGCAGCTTCTAGCTGCTGACTGTTAGCGTCGCTTGGTACATCAATAAGGATATGACCAATTTGAAACTCAACTTCTTTCAGACCTTGCTCATTGATTAGCTTTACAAGGTTATTGATTTCTTGCGTAGAGACTTGAATGCGACGTTGAACTTGAATACGTTGAATTTCACCTAAGGTGATCTCTTCACGTAGTTGCTCGCGGTATTGAGCAAAAGTTGTACCTTCACTTTCAATTTGCGCTTTCATTTGCGCAACCGTCATCTTCTGCTCTTTAGCAATATTTTCGATAGTCTGGTCTAACTGTAAGTCACCAATGTGTAGACCAATTCTATCGGCCATCTGTAACTGCAGACGAGTTAGGATTAAACGTTCAATAACCTGAGTCCGCAGTGCAGTGTCTGACGGCAGCTTCTGACCTGCATTAGCAGCATTTGCCTGGATGGTCTTTACCATTCCGGTCACTTCACTTTCTAAAATGATCCCTTCATTTATTTGCACTGTTACACGGTCTAGAGGTTCTGGCGCAGCGTGAATTGTCTGGCTCATTGCCAATGTTATAAGGGCAAAAATCAATTGGTTACAGCGTTTCATCCACTAAAATCCTTGGCATTTATTGAGTGTCATTTACGGTGATTACTCACCGGGTTAATGATTCTTTAGTTCTGCTTTGACTGCATGTCGTCAGCTAGGTTCAGCATTTATTTACGTTATTTATCTGCTAATTCTTCAAATAAAGCGGTTTACGATAATTAAATAGGCCGTCATCTAACATATCTGATACCCCTAATGGGCCTGAACCACCGAGTCCTTTGAGGATAAAGTTTAGGTAGATCCCGCTTTCAAATAGTTCTCGAGTATCCTGTACCGGATTATCTTCGTCAATATAATTGGTCTTGATGCGGTAATGATAACTCAAACGGACTGCCCAGCAACATGATTCATATTGAAAACCTGTATAGGTTTCAACTGCTCGGCTTTCATTGAGATCGTAATACCAGTTACCCACTAAGTAGAGGCTGTCGTTAATCGGCCAGGCTCCCCGGAAACCAAGCTGCTTAATATCGACAGACTCATTGGTATTGGTGTTCAGTAGATCCGGTACGTAGCGGTAGCTAGCTTGCAGTAGCTTATTAGTACCCGGACGATAGTCAACGGTGACTTCGCTCTTCTTATTTTCACTCTCTTTAGCATCATACTGAATCGAGCCACTTAAAAACCAATCTGCGTAGAGTTGAGTACTTAATTCGGCTGCAATTGCAGAGTTCGAGGTGTTCTCTTGGGTGAAAGTATCGTTACTCCCCATGACATCGTTAATACCAACACGACTGTCTTCGAGGTAAATAATTTGCCCCAAGCTGAATTTAAATACTTCGCGGTTTTGTTCGTTAAATAGCTTAGTGGTTAAACCGAGCGTGAACTGATTTG
This sequence comes from Shewanella sp. 30m-14, assembly GCF_052977125.1. Lineage (NCBI taxonomy): Bacteria > Pseudomonadati > Pseudomonadota > Gammaproteobacteria > Alteromonadales > Shewanellaceae > Shewanella > Shewanella sp. 30m-14. Next base: position 220,174 of record NZ_JBRILW010000004.1, read on the forward strand.
CATCGGCTATGCGATCTAGGCCTGAGAAACGTCGATCTCTAAACAGACCGTTGTAATCTTCTTGTAACGGCGCAGTATCGTAAATACCAATATCAGATTGGTCCTGGTAACCGACATAAAGATATTGGAACTGTGGCTCTAATGTTTGGCGGTAGTTGGTGTCGAAGTAATCAGTAAAGCGCTCAAAGTTAATTTGACCATGAATGCGTACCTCTGGCAGCGTTCGGTTGACGCGATCGCGAAGCTCTGAATCAGAGAGGTTGCCCTTATCATCTTGCCAATAGTTAGTTTGCAGCAATTTGACTTCACTGGTCAGCGAGCCTGCTGGACCATGAATGGGATAGGAGATACTTGGCTCTATATGCACACGAGTGGCAGCCGAGTATTCACTATCTTGATGTTCAAAGTTAGTCGCTTGACTATATAGGTTAAAGTCTAAGCCGTGCCAATAGCTTGGCGCACGGTAGTTAAACGTAAACTGCGGCATCACTTGGTAAGGCTTTTCCTCTTCACCAAGTACTTTAATATCTTGTACTCGTGCACTTAAATCCCAGTTCTGCTCAAAGTAAGATATTTCACCAATTCGGTTTAATTGATTATCTGTCGCGCGTTGAACATCTGAATTCAAGTCATTGAAATAGTTGTTATCTGACACATCAGTGTAGTTTGCATGAACGCGCCAGTTTTGATTAAATGCGCCAGTATGCTCCCAGTGATACAGGTATCTATCTGGACTATTTTCTAGCTTGTTATCGTTGGCTAGATATTCAAAATTTAACTGACCATTCTGCTTCTCGCCAGCTAGGTATCTAAACTCTGTCTTGGTGAATAGTCCACGAGCCGACATATAGTTTGGCGTAAAGGTTAAATCGTATTCTGGTGCAATATTCCAGTAATATGGCGTCGCAACTTCAACACCGTTGGTGGTACTAGTGCTAAATGTTGGGAATAAAAAGCCAGATTTACGCTTATCTGATACCGGAATGGTCATATAAGGCACATACATTACAGGTACGCCAGCAATCTTAATTTTAGCGTCCCAAATCTCTCCCCACTCTTCGGAGCTATCAATCTTGATTCGGTCAGCTTCTAATAGCCAAGCTGGATCTTTATCAGGACAAGTGCTGAAGTTTGTGCCAGACAACAATAGATTATTATCTTTAGTGATCTCCAGTCTTTCGGCATCACCATGGATTTGTTGACCGTGTAACCAATATTGAGCGCCACTTAAGATCGCACTGTTACTGCGCATTTTGGCAACTAAAGAGTCAGCTGTAACGGTAAACATAGCGTCTTGAAACACTAAGTTGCCATTGGCATGAAGTTCTTCAGTTTGTTGATTTAAAATTGCTTCATCGGCTGCAATGTTGCGACCGCCCTGGCTGAAGCTTACATCGCCAATAAAAGTTGCTTCTTTACCCATTTGGGCTGAAGAACTATCAGAACTAATATAGATCCGCGCTAAGTCGGCTGGATTATTGATGTCGTAAAGCGGAACGTACGGCTTTACCGGAGGTTCAACTACGCACTGCGACGCAGGGGCTGTCACAGTTTCGGGTTCGTCTGCTAAGACTAATTGGGGAAGCAGGCTCAAGGCCAGAAAATAACGGATCTGCATCTTAGGTCAATTAATTATGATTTCTTAGTCTGGACGGTGAAAGAGGAGAAAAGTTGACCCTTTCTTGGGCAACTCAGCCAAAATAATTCTTTTCAATTGCTTAGCTGATTCCATTTTGTCGTTATAATAAAGCAATTTCTTCTTAAGAGCCATGAGGTGCCCTTGTCAGATCCTAGATTTCTTCAGTTAAATGCATGGCTAAACCAGTATTTTAATGTAAAAGTTTCGCCACAGCTGATTTCAGGCGACGCAAGTTTTAGGCGTTACTTCAGAGTTGTTGTCGACAACTTGTCTTATATTGTAGTCGATTCCCCTCCTAAGCTTATCGATATCACCCCGTTTATTCAATTAGCGGACAGTTATGCGCGTCAAGGTATTGCTGTGCCTAAGGTGATCGCTAGCGATAAAGAACAGGGCATTATGCTGCTTAGCGACCTTGGTGACGTGCAATTATTATCGGTGTTAAAAAGCGATAACTTACAGCAATATTATTCTCAAGCATTAGTGTTACTTAACGATATTGCCAATGTGACAGAGACGCAAACAGCTTCATTGCCTCAATATGATGCCGATTTTGTGGTACGAGAACTGGATATTTTTATTGAATGGTTAGCCGTGCATCATCTTGGGCTGGATACTGATGACGTTAAAGCGCACACCAGTAGTGCATTTAAACTGCTAGTAGATAATGCACTGGCTCAGCCACAAGTTGGCATGCACCGTGATTACCATAGCCGTAATATTATGCTGCAAGATGGCAAGTTAAAGGTTATCGACTTTCAGGATGCAGTGCTTGGACCTGTAACCTATGATGCGGTTTCACTATTGCGAGACTGCTACATTCGTTGGCCAGATAGCGATGTGGAAGCCTTAATGCATCAACATTACAGCCAGTGTGTTAGCGCTGGGCTGATTGATGTGGCAGTCACATTTGAGCTGTATCGACGCTGGTTTGATTTGATGGGGATTCAAAGACACATTAAAGCTGCGGGCATTTTCGCAAGGCTTAATTATCGCGATAATAAACCGGCTTATATGGCCGATATTCCACTGACTCTTGAGTATATTCGCGATATTGCAGGTCGTTATATCGAGCTGCAACCATTTGCTCAATGGATTGGTGAAGTCATCATCCCAACATTCAATGCTCATAAATAATGATTCATATCAAAAAGGCTGATCAATGAAAGCAATGATCCTTGCGGCGGGGCGTGGAGAACGACTGCGCCCCTTAACAGATTCAGTGCCTAAGCCTCTTGTTGAGGTGGCGGGCAAGCCGCTAATTGTTTATCACATCGAAAAGCTCGCTGCGGCTGGGATTTCAGAAATCATCATTAATCATGCTTGGCTTGGCCATAAGTTAGTCGAGACGTTAGGTGATGGTAGTCAGTGGCAAGTTAAGATTCGTTATAGCGAAGAAACCTCGGCACTGGAGACGGGTGGAGGCATCAAACAAGCGTTAGGCCTGTTAGGTGACGAGCCATTTTTAGTGATAAACGGTGATATTTTTATTGATGAGTTACCGAGAATCAAGGCGCTCGATACCGGAGTGCTGGCGCATCTATGGTTAGTGGATAATCCATCGCAACACCCCCAAGGAGACTTTGCTTTGCAAGGTGGCAAGGTGAGTGATCGTGGCGCAGAAAAACTGACTTTCTCTGGTATGGGCATTTACCATCCGGCTTTATTTAAAGAGACACCAGAAGGTGCGTTTGCACTGGCTCCTTTGCTCCGTAAAGCCATGAGTCATAGTCAGGTTAGTGGTGAGCATTTTAATATGTATTGGTGTGATGTTGGTACGATTGAGCGACTCGCACAAATAACAGAACGTGAAACAAAAAAGGTTAGATAATGCGTATTTGGGGTAAGGTTTTCGGTTTTATTATTGGTTATATGGCGGGTCGTCTTGGTGGCGCCATCTTTGGGCTTTGGCTAGGGCATATGTATGACCGCAGGCAGAGCCAAAAAGCGGGGCTCGCGGGCGGCGGAAAACGTCAGGCACTGTTTTTTAATACCACCTTTTCGGTGATGGGGCATGTAGCAAAAGCGTCGGGACAAGTGACTGAAAACGATATTCGCATGGCGAGCTCGTTAATGGATCAGCTTAACTTAAGTGGCCAAGCCAGAGCCGATGCACAGGCGGCATTTCGTGAAGGCAGGGAGCCTGACTTTGATCTTAATGCTTGCCTAAAAACCTTTAGACTCATCTCTATGGGTCGTAAAGAAGTGCTACAGATGTTTTTGGAGATCCAAATTCAGACAGCGCTTGCCGATGCTCAGTTAGATCAAAAAGAGTTATCAATTCTGTCCGTGGTTGCCAAAGAGCTCGGATTTAGCCAACAGCAACTCAATGACTTATTAGCACGTTGGCAGGCAGAGTTTAATTTTCATCGTAGTGGTGGGGCTGGACATCAAACATCGATTGAAGATGCTTACAGTGTGCTGGGGGTGACAGAGTCGATGTCTGATCAAGAGATCAAAAGAGCTTATAGAAAGTTGATGAATGAGCATCACCCCGATAAGCTAGTCGCTAAGGGGTTACCTGCTGAGATGATGGAGCTTGCTAAAACAAAAGCCCAAGATATTCAAGCTGCTTATGATAGAGTTAAGGCTGATAGAGGCATGCGCTAAATACTAATAATCAGAAAATAATAGGGATATATGATGAAAAGAAGCTTAGCAATATTACTGGTTTTTTTGTGTGCATTTCCTGCAGTGTCTGAAGTATATGTGGCCCCTTTTGGTGGCTATAGCTTTGGTGCTAGTGAGTTTGATATTGCTAGCACAGAAACCGACGAAGCGGGAAAGGTTAAAATAGCTGAGGCGCAAAACTATGGTGTCATGCTGGGCTTTACCACAAAAGACCCTGGTAACGTCTATCTTCTTTATAGCCACCAATCAACCGATTTAAAAACAGGTGATAACTTTAGCCCTAATGTGATTACCTCTATGGATGTGGATTACTTTCATTTTGGTGGCAGTTTATATTTCCCTATGCAAAGCGTTAAACCTTATGTCACCACTAGCCTTGGCTTTACCCATATGCGACCAAGCGGCGCTTACTCTAATGAAACGCGTTTTTCAGTGGCTCTTGGTGGTGGTATTGAATACCAGGTCAGTGAAGCCTTTTCATTGTTTGCTGAAGTAAAGGGCTACGCGACGTTTATCAATGCTGATAACGCTTTGTTCTGTGGTAATGACGGCTGTATATGGAATATTCAGTCAGATATTATGTGGCAAGGGCAAGCCAATCTGGGTGCCAGTTTTAAGTTCTAGCTTTAAGTTCTTAGTTCTTAGCTCAAGTGTGCGGCTTGCAGTCTTTCTTTCAAGAGCCACGAGACTGACGATCATTTTATAAACAAGGGCTGTGTTAGATGAAAATAGTAGTATTGGACGGATACACACTCAATCCTGGAGATCTAAGCTGGCAAGCTCTAGCGCAGTTCGGCGAGCTCACTTGTTATGATCGCAGCGCACCGAATGACGTGATAGCGCGTAGCCTTGATGCTGAGTTTATCCTGACCAATAAAACCGTGCTTGATGAAACGATACTTAAGCAGTTAACAAAGCTTAAATATATCGGCATTCTCGCAACCGGCACTAATGTGGTCGACCTCGCAGCGGCCAAAACGCTCGGCATTGTGGTCACAAACGTGCCTGGATATGGCCCAGATGCGGTTGCTCAAATGGTATTTGCTCATATTCTTCATGCCACTCAGCAAGTGAGTCTGCACTCCGATGCAGTAAAGCGTGGTATGTGGGCTGAGTCGGCAGATTTTTGTTTTACTCTTACGCCACTACAATCACTTAAAGATAAAACAATAGGGTTAGTTGGTTTTGGTGATATCGGGCAAACTGTGGCTCAGATTGCACTGGCTTTTGGCATGAAGGTCATAGTCAATACTCGAAACTCGCAAGTTCCACTACCTGAAAACTGTAGTTGGGTAGAACAAGCGGAGTTATTTAAGCAGGCAGATATTGTTTCTTTGCACTGCCCGCTTACCGTAAAGACAGATAAGCTGATTAATGCAGATGTATTAAGTACCATGAAATCTAACAGCATATTAATTAATACCGCTCGTGGAGGGCTTGTTGACGAAGCGGCATTAGCGGCAGCGTTAAATCAAGGGCAACTGGCATTTGCAGGCGTTGATGTATTGTCAACTGAACCTCCTAAGGCTGATAATCCGCTTCTTAGCGCTAACAATATCAGCATCTCTCCCCATAACGCCTGGGCAACGCGAGAGGCACGGCAGAATTTGCTTAATATTGCGATTGAAAATTTAGTGAGCTTTAGAACAGATAATGCGAACAATCGGGTTAACTAGCACATAGGAGTTGGCGATTAAAGGCTGACGCATTAAAGTCTGGTGCATCAAAGTTTGGTGCGTCAAAGTCTAATACATTAATGGCTAGTGCATTAAAAGCTAATGTATTAAACGTTAGCGCATTATGCAGGCACTAAGAGAATAATAAACACTTTAAAAAAGCCTCAACCTTTTAATCAAGGCTGAGGCTTTTTAATTTTGAAATTATCTATCAGTCACTCTAATGTAGAGTTAAAAAGTAACCTTAACCTTACTTGCCGCAGTTAGCGCCTTTGCAACGGCTTTATCGATATCAGTATCTCTGGCTAATGCCACACCTAAACGTCTCTTACCGTCAATCTCAGGTTTGGCAAATAATCGAACCTGTGTATCGGGCTCAACTAATGCATCAGCTAAACCTGAGAACTGGATGTTGTTTGAGCTGCCTTGGGCAAGGATCACCGCCGATGCACTTGGACCGTGCTGAGTGATGTTACTAATTGGCAAACCTAAGATAGCACGAACATGCAGAGCAAACTCCGATAAGTCTTGGCTAATAAGGGTCACCATACCGGTATCGTGTGGTCGAGGGGACACTTCAGAAAAGTAAACTTCATCGCCCTTGATAAATAACTCAACACCAAATAGGCCATAACCACCTAAGGCTTCAACTACCTTTTTACCTATGGCTTGTGATTTAGCTAATACGATATTTGACATCGCTTGCGGCTGCCAAGACTCACGGTAATCCCCATCTTCCTGACGATGGCCAATAGCATCACAGAAATGCACGCCGTTCACCGCGCTGATGGTCAACAAGGTGATCTCATAGTCAAAGGCAATGAACCCCTCAACAATGACCCGTCCTTTGCCCGCACGGCCACCTTCTTGTGCATATTGCCAAGCCGACTCAATTTGATCTTGGGTGCGTATAACGCTTTGGCCTTTACCTGAGGAGCTCATCACTGGTTTGATGACGCAAGGGAGCCCGATAGTGGCGACAGCATCGGTAAACTCTTGCTCGGTATCGCAGAAAAAGAAAGGTGATGTTGGGATTGATAGGGTTTCGGCTGCTAAGCGACGTATGCCTTCTCGGTCCATCGTTAGTTGAGTGGCTTTAGCTGTTGGCACGATGTTGACACCTTTAGCTTCCATTTCTACCAAGGTTTGAGTTGCAATCGCTTCTAGCTCAGGGATCACCAAATCAGGCTTTTCAAGTTCAATAACCGCCTTTAATGCCACACTATCAAGCATATTAATAACGTGAGAGCGGTGAGCAATTTGCATTGCAGGGGCGTTGGGGTAGCGGTCTACGCCGATCACTTCAATACCATAGCGCTGAAGTTCAATGGCGACCTCTTTCCCGAGTTCGCCGCAGCCTAGCAACATGGCGCGTTTAGCATTAGCTGATAATGCAGTACCTATCATTATGATTACCTTTTGAGATTGTAGGGAGTAGTTATTGGTTACAGAGCCTGTATGGCACTCAAGCTAGCAACACTTTACTGAGGCATTCTAGTGCCCCATTTTATTTGTGATTAGTGTAACGTGACGTGTATTTCTCTAGGTTAGATTTAGTGGCAAGTGTGCGAAAGATCACTTTGTTATGCTAAATATGGGATCGCTAATATGCAGATTTAAGTCGAAAAAATGCAGTTGTAGGGTTAATATTGCTTTAATGTTGCTATGATGTTTTTAGTGTCTATCGTTGTAACTCAAGGTTTCACAAGGAGAGCGATGTGTTTTTAGATTATTTTGCGTTAGGAATTATTTTTTTCGTTGCGATTTTTATTTTCTATGGGGTCATTGCCATTCATGATATCCCCTATGAGATAGCCAAAAAGCGCAATCATCCACAGCAAGATGCACTGCATATTGCGGGGTGGGTGAGCCTATTTACCTTACATGCTATTTGGCCATTCTTATGGATCTGGGCAACCCTTTATCGTGAAGACCGTGGTTGGGGATTCCAAGAGGTCGTCGAGAAAGAACAACTGTTAGAGAGTGAAGTGCAAGGCTTGACTGAAACTGTGAGAAAATTAGAACAAAGAATCACTGAGATGGAATTATCAAAACAACAGCCTAAACAAGTAAGAGGCTCTGGTAATCATCAGTCCGGTACTAAAGTTGATACTCAAATCGACGATAGTTCAACAGACAGAGCAGAGGTGTAATATGGATTTACTACTTGTACTGACTTACACCGCAATCTGTATTGCCATTTTTAAAATATTTAAGATCCCATTAACTAAGTGGACCGTTCCAACGGCGATATTAGGCGGCATATTTATTGTTGGTGCCTTGATCTTATTGATGAACTATAACCATCCGTATACACCTTATGCTAAAGAGTATTTTGTAACAACGCCCATCAACCCAGCGGTTAGGGGCATGGTTGTATCTGTCGAGGTGGAGCCCAATACGCCGATTAAGAAAGGTGATGTATTATTTAAAATCGATCCCACTCCTTTTCAGGCTATTGTAAAGCAAAAACGTGCGGCATTAGTGGCGGCGGAGCTTGAAGTACCACAATTAGAAGCGGCATGGGAAGCGACAAAAGCTGCAGTGACGCGAGCAACCGCTGACAGAGATAGAACCAAGTCTGCGTTCGACCGTTATGAGAAAGGCCGTAAGCGTGGCGGTGCTAACTCACCCTTTACAGAGCTCGAACTCGATAATAGGCGTCAGCTTTATTTTGCATCAGAAGCACTATTAACTGCTGCTAATGCTGAAGAGCTAAGAGTACGTTTAGCCTATGAGTCAAACGTTGATGGAGTGAATACCAAGGTCGCAGGGATCCAGGGCGAACTTGAAAAAGCACAGTTTGACCTAGATCAGACGGTAGTCAAAGCGCCTGCCGATGGCATGGTGACTCAGATGGCATTGCGCCCAGGTATTATTGCTGTTCCTATGCCGTTAAGGCCGTTAATTAGCTTTATTCCAAATGAAGATCGTATGTTTGTCGGCGCGTTTTGGCAAAACTCATTGCTCAGATTAAAAGAGGGTGATGAAGCTGAAATCATTCTAGATGCTGCGCCGGGCCAAGTATTTAAAGGTAAAGTGGCTAAAGTCTTGCCTGCTATGGCTGAAGGTGAAATTCAGTCATCGGGTTCACTGATATCATCTCAGCGAGTGATGAGTCGTGGCCGCGCATTAGTACTGATTAAGCTTGAAGATCATGAGGCGAAAACTGAGTTTCCAGCTGGTGTTTCTGGGCATGCAGCTATTTATACTGACCATTTTGCCCATGTATCGATTATGCGAAAAGTATTGTTGAGAATGCAAGGCTGGCTCAATTACCTGTTCCATTAATTTATATATCTTAACACTGTGGAATTTGCAGGTACTAACTACTGGTACTTACAGAACCACAGTGGCTATAAAGGGGCTATAGGCCCCTTTTCTATTTAAATCTGTGTAGGCAATAGATGACATGCAAGATATTCAAGATCTCACCGCAGTACTGCGATCGAATACACCGATAGTTATCATAGAAACCTATGAAGAGCACCGGGTGATAGAGTTACTTAGAAAAGTTTCGAATATTCTGTATCAACCCCTGTTTAGCTGGAGCATTACCCAAGGCTTGATGCGAGTCGATAGCGGCATGGGAAGACAAAAATTTAACTGTGAACCTGGCGATATTCTTGGGCAGATCAAGTCGACAACGCAGCAAGGGATATATGTTTTATGTGATTTTCACCCTTTTGTTGACGATGCGCCTAGAAACGTACGTTTGCTAAAAGAGATCGCGCTGGAGTATGAGTCACTTAAACATACGCTGGTGCTGGTCAGCCATGCCTTCACTATCCCTCCCGAAATCAAACACTATTGTGCTCATTTTAGGCTATCACTTCCTAATAGCGCTCAGTTATTGAATCTAATTTATGAGCAAATAGATAAGGTGCGCAGTGAAGGGATCAGGCTCAATGTCGATGATAGTGCGGTCGCTAAGCTTGCAGAAAACCTACGTGGCGTGACCTTTGATGATGCCAGGCGACTCGCGCACAAAGCGATTGTCGATGATGGCGCAATCACCCATTCCGATATCGACAGTATTAACCGAGGCAAGTTTGAATTGCTCGATATGCAAGGTGTACTTCAATTTGAATATGATACCAGTGACTTTTCGCAAGTTGCAGGATTGCATAACCTTAAACAATGGTTGAGCTATAGAACGCCGTCATTAAAGACGCAGATACTGGAGGATAAACCCAAAGGTATATTGCTACTGGGCGTGCAAGGCAGTGGTAAAAGCTTGGCTGCTAAGGCTGTCGCGGGCTTGTGGCAAAGGCCATTACTTAAGATGGATATGTCAGCACTTTATAATAAGTACATTGGTGAGACAGAGAAGAACTTGCGAAAGGCGTTAGAACTTGCGGATTTAATGGCACCTTGTGTGTTGTGGATTGATGAAATAGAAAAGGGCTTAAGCAGTGGTAGTAGTGATGATGGCACTTCAAAGCGAATTCTTGGCACAATTCTAACCTGGATGTCAGAGCGAAAATCAGATGTGTTCTTAGTCGCTACGGCTAATGATATTAGCGCCTTACCCCCCGAGTTGATGCGTAAGGGGCGTATGGATGAGATATTCTTTGTGGATCTGCCCGATGCAGAGATCCGTAAAGCTATTTTTCTTATTCATATCAAGCGACGTCAGCTGGAGCCTACTCACTTTAACTTAAGTCAGCTGGCTAAGATTAGCCAAGGTTTTTCAGGGGCGGAGATTGAGCAAGCGGTTATTTCTGCTATCTATACGGCTAAAGCATCGGAGCGAGATGTTGATCAAGCTCTGTTGCAAGAAGAGCTGATGAAAACGCGCCCATTGTCGGTAGTGATGCGTGAAAAACTGCAATCATTAAGGCAATGGGCTGAAGGACGCACGGTCAATGCGCACCAATAGCGAGTGACTTTTTGTTGTGCTCCTATTATCAGTGACTCGTTATGAACCGAACACGGGCTGTGGGCGGTTCATTGTATATCAATCTACTTTTGTTGCTTAGGGGGGAACTGCGCTAAGATTTTTGCAACGGTAGCATTAGTTTCTTGTGCTTTTGCTTCACCGCCCTCATCAAAGGTGAACTTGTCTGTACCGCGCCAGATTAATTGATTGGTTTTAGGGTCGAGAATATCAATCTGTATGGTTTGTATTTTGGCGGTATTACTGCCAACGGGGACATCGACGCTAGTGCCGATACTTGCGCCACCAGAACTGCCCCATGTCCCCGTACCTAATCCGATTGAAAAGCCCGAGTCTTTGGGTTTGTCATCAATTCTAAAACCATAACCCACATAAAAATCAGCGGCCTGGTCATTGGGGATAAAACCTTGACTGGTCAGTGAGCTGCTTATGGCTTGTTTAATTCTGTTAGCGCTCAGAGGGTCGCTATTTGCTGGCGGGGGGAGCTGTGAAAAGCTCTTTAAGTTAGCAAAGTTATAATCAAGGTCATAATCATTCTTAGGCGTAGAGCTACAGGCCGATAAGAATAATAGCGGTAACGCGAGTAGTGTGACAAAGAGGCTTCGTTGCTGTTGTTTCATATTGTTACCTTCTTAGTGCTCAATTCTCGGCGACTTTAATCTCGCCAAACATGGGGAGAGTGATTGGTATTAGTCATCTCACTGTATTTATTTTAGCCTTTCATTGTCAAGATAGTATATGTTTAAGGTATGGAGCAGTTAGAGTTTTTTGAGATCCCCAGCCCTTGTATTGGCGTATGTCAGAGTGATGCTAGAGGCTATTGCAAAGGGTGCTTACGTAATAGAAATGAGCGTTTTAACTGGCTCGAGTTTTCTGATGCGCAAAAATATGATGTGATCCGTTTATGTCAGCAGCGTAAACGGAGGCGTCAGCTTGCATTATTTAAAGCGAGAAAAGCGCAGTTACTTGATGAAAGGGCGAAAGTGAATTCCACTCTAGACTTTGGTTCTGATGGCTCTTAAAAGGCGTTTTATAAGCCTAGAGGCTGATCGGATTGGACTAGTGCTGTGTGGTGTTTAACGGCCAAACTAAGGTGAACTGGGTAAAGCCTGGTTGACTTAGAAGCGTGACTTCGCCGTGGTGTCTTTCCATGATTCTCTTTATGATAGCTAAGCCTAAGCCGTGTCCCTTATTACCATTTTTACTGCTTGCACTGCGGTAGAAAGGCTCAAAAATCTTACCTTGGTCTTCCTCTAAAATCCCTTCGCCATCGTCAGTCACAGACAAGGTGACGGCTTTACTGTCTATCGCGATGTTGACCTTAATGTCATCGATTGAGAAACGCTGAGCATTGGTGATGAGGTTTTGCAGAGCGCGCTCAACCAGTGATGGTTCTGCGACCAAGTAAATAGTCTCTTCGGGGGCATCGAAAAGTATCGGGGTTGGGTGGTGGCTTTGTAATCGTCGGATGGTTTGCGTGACTAAGCTGTTTAGGTCACAGCGCTCAAAATTGAGTGATTCTCGCTGGGTTTCCAAACTGGCATAAGTGAGCAGTTCTTGTAGAAGATTTTCCATCTCTTTGATATCAAGCTTCATCTCGTCAAGAAAGTGTTCGCGCCTAGCGGGATCCGATTCTGGTTGGCAGTATTGAGGCAACAGGGCAAGGGCGAACTTGAGCCTTGCAAGTGGCGTTCTTATTTCGTGAGAGACGGCATTAGAGAGATGTTTTTGGTTTTCAATAAGGGCACTGATATGGGCGGCCATATCGTTAAAGGTGTTGGCTAGAGGCAGTACCTGTGAGCGCTTAGTGAGTTTAATTCGGGTATTCCATTTTGCCTGTCCAAACTCTTTAGTGGCTTTCCCCAAGATTTTTAAGTCTTTCGATAGCGGCCATACCCAAATGAGTGCAATAAAGGCTAATAGAAAATAGAAGAAAATATTATAGATATTTCTTAGGCTGGCTTCTGGGTCGAGTTCAATCGGACCTGCCATTAGGACTTGTTCGCCAACAGCCACAAATTGCAGCTCATGGTTAATGTCATAAGGGGTGGCAATCACTTTGTCGGCCCGAACTAATTGTTCGCCAGAAAAAGCAACCTGTTCAGCATTAAGCAGGGTGAGTGGAAAGTTAGGCCTAGCTTGAATACTCTCTAGCATGGCTTGACGTTCATCTTGAGGCAGCTTAGCTAACACTTGCGCCAAAGCAACTAAAGGTGCATCGAGTGCACCTTTTTCGTCAACGTTATTTTGCCATAAATTATCCAGTGCCCATCCTATGCCTAAAAAACCTAGGCTGAGCAGAAGATAAAGGCTAATGAAAAGCCGTTTCATCTTAATAAATTAGCAGACTTAGTTGTTCCACGCTTCTGGCGCGAAGAGGTAACCTTGCCCCCAAACTGTTTTAATCCTAAAAGGGGTTTCAATATTATCGCCAAGTTTCTTTCTTAGGCGTGATATACGTACATCAATCTTTCTGTCTTTACCGTCAAAATCAATATTGAGCAGGTATTGATAGATATATTGGCGGCTCATTACTTGGCCTGCTTGTGATGCCAGTAACCAAAGTAGTTCAAATTCATGACTGGTCAGATCCACTTCGGTCTCACCCAAACGAATCGCTTGAGTATGCGGGTCGATACTTAACTTACCAAAGCTTAGGCAGTGAGATTCTACTTGCGCTGGTTTAGCTTGGCGACGTAGTAAATTGTTAATGCGCGCGACTAATAATGCTGGGTCAACAGGTTTAACCACGTAATCGTCAGCACCTAACTCTAAGCCTTTAATTTGATCTTCATTTGAGCCTAGGGCACTCATCAGTAAAATAGGGCCTGCAAAGTAATCTGGCAATTTTTCGCATAAGGTTAAGCCATCCATCCCAGGCAGCATAATATCGAGTAAAATAATGTCAGGTTTATAGTTTATTAGGCGAGTAAGGACAGTGTCGCCTCTACGCTCTACTTCAACATGCATGCCATGTGACTTTAGGAAGTCGACAATCAAGTTGGCTAAACGAATATCATCTTCGACTAATAATACTCTATGCGTAGATTGAGAGCTGGTCATTAGAATAAACTCCATGGGTTTCGATATCGTCGCCTAACTTGAGGCGAAGAAGCGGGTGTGACTTTCAATTTTACACCTGCAATTGTTTCGTGGGTATCTTTGTCTATCATCACAAACTGAATATCACGGTCAGCACTGATATTGACGGTCAAAGAGTGAATGTCTGGTGAAGGACTGCACCATTTCTTTAGATCTTTGTAGTCTGAAATAATACAGACTGTTTTGTTTTTTAACATATCCCATTCTAATGTGACTTCTATATCGCAAGACTCTTCATTAGCTGAAGTGATACAAAACTCAGGGGACAGTTTTAGGTTAGTTGTTGGCTGTTTTGTACTATTTTTTGCAATAGCCGTTGTACTCATTAACGAGCTCAACAACAGACACAAGAATACAAGTTTGAATTTTGAAGACACTCTAATCAGAACCTATACGCTGCGCCAACAAAATAGGTGGTGGTGTAATCTTTTTCTAAAAGAGGACTATCGACGATTTCATCGCTGATATCGGTATAACGTGCCACTAAGAGTAAGTTCCAGTTTTCAGTTAATACGTACTGCCCAGTAAATTCGATACTCTTATTCAATGCAGACTCCGCTTGATATTCTTGGCTCCAGTAGAGGCTTTCACTCGGTCTGACACCATAGTAATAGTCAACCACCTCTTTACTCTTCCAGTCTAATACCGCAGCAAATTCAAAATTCCACCTATCTAGGGGAATATTGTAAAACCACCTCAATTTAGACTCAAGGCCGCCATGGACATCAAGTATGTCATGGGCGAGCGTTGCGTGCACTATACCAAATCGGGTGTAAACAAAAGCCTCGGCTCCGCCAAGATATGTAAAGTTTCGATTTTCTAGCTCACCAATGGCAGGCTCTGGATTTACTCTGCCAAAGGTTGAGAGCGGGGAGGTTGCACGTTGACTACTGCCGCCAGCTGAAAGCAGGAAAATATTCGACGGATCCCAGCGATAGAAGAAGGCGCTATCACTGCTAAAAGTGGTGATCAAATTGATGGTGTAGTTTTCGCCCTCCGTTAAGGTATAGCCGATATTACCGTTATCGAAAAACCAGTTATCACCATAATACGCAATGGTCGGGACGACATACAGGGGGATGTCTTTATAGTCTTTAAGAGGATTAGATTTATTACCATAGCCTAAGGCAAAGCCTAAGTCCCAACGACCGACTTCGATACAGTCGGTATTGTTATCGCAGCCCGTTGAAGCGGTTGCGAAAGCAGCTCCCGAATATAAGCTGATAGTAAGCATAAGTGCTAATAAGTATGGCATCTAATACATTAACTCTTGATTACAAAATTAACAAATGAAGCTATAGGGTATCATCTATTGCCATATACAGCATGAAGGTTAAGATATTTGTTGCAAACTGATACAGTTTGAAAAGTAGTCAGTTTTAGGCGCGTGTTTATCTTGATTCAAAAGTACAGGCAACGGATAAGACTGGCTTAGGTATTGACATATAAGCTGTTTTAGCGAAAGTTAGTGTTTAAACTGTGCTGTGTAATAAAAGGAGAATGTGGTGACTGGAGAGCGTATCCCCTTAGAAAGGGAGAAAACAATTTTGGTAGATATAGATATTCGTCACAGCCTTGATGCTGATATTGATGGTATCTGTCGGCTTTATAGTCAGCAAAGCTGTTATGCAGGCACGTTACAACATCCTTTCCCGTCATTACATACTTGGCAAAAACGTCTTATGGAACTGCCTGATAACTGTTATAGCTTAGTGGCAATAAGAGATGGCGAGGTCGTTGGTCAAATAGGTATGGAAGTGTTTAGTAACCCTAGGCGTAAACATGTAGCAAATATTGGTATGGCGGTAGATGAGGCATTTCGAGGGATGGGTATTGGCTCTGCGTTGCTTGACGCCATGGTATCACTTGCACAAAATTGGCTTGCAGTGAGGAGAATTGAGCTTGAGGTCTACACTGATAACCACTTAGCCATTAGCTTATATAAAAAACATGGCTTTGTGATAGAGGGGGAAATGCGTGAATATGCTTTTCGCAGTGGCGAGTATATTGACGCATTTCTAATGGCGAATGTGAGAGATTAATCCGCTTCGCTTTGTTGCAGCTTTTGACTTTTTTCAGCCGCTTTACTCACAACAAATTGCGTGGCCTGTTGATCTAGGCTGCGCTTTGAGAGGTAGCTGGTGCCTTTTAGATGCTTTAATAGAAAGCCCTGAGTAGTTTCCGTTATCTCGGTGACATCTTGCCATAAAATAGTGCCCTGCACGTAGAAAGAGTCATTAGTGATCCCAGATTCATCTACCGTTAAGGTCACTTCATTATTGGCGGCTTTACTCATCATTTGACGCATTAGCCACCAAGGTTTTCTAAATCGTACACTCAATGCTTCAAGTGCGCCTAAGGCGATTAAAAACCATGAAGCGTAACCATTAATATTGGTTAGCATTAGGGCGGTACCCACTAAGCCAAAAATGATGGCCTTACGATATGCACGCACAGAAGTATCGACAATGACTGATTCGTCATAACACTCGCTAAAGTGGCTTTTATCTAGCGTGTATTGTGTAGTGTAGCTATATTGATTGTTCATTTTGTCTCATTATTACAGCAAGTGCATGCCAGCTGGTATGGGGATGTTGCGATTATAGTGCGTAGTTTGCTTATCGTCGCTTAACTTGAGCTTAATTGGCATTAATAACACGTTATAAAATGAGGTTCTACGAATATGCCCACGATCCCAACTGATTATGTGAACTATAAATCGAGTCCGGTATTTGACAAGCAGACCGTGCCAAAGATGTTTTTACACCTGCACAATACTAAGGCGGGCGTCTATGGACAAATTCATGTGTTGAGCGGCGAACTCAAGTTCTATGGTTTTACTGATAGACGGGGCGAGGTGGAGCAAGAGATCGTGATTAAAGTCGGTGAGGTCGGGGTATCGCCGCCTCAGTATTGGCATAAAGTTGAGCTTCTTTCGGATGATACCTGTTTTAGAGTCGACTTTTGGGCACAAGCAGATTCTGACATAGTGGCGCAGACCCAGTCGGAACGAGATTAGCGTTCATATGGTAATTCATGATAATGACTCATATTAGGGGCATTAGTGACTTAGTGGATTTGCGGCTTGATAGCCAAGATATCGCATTTGAGTTGATTGACGATCACAGAAGAGGTGTGCCCCTTGAGTTCACTTATTAAGCCATGGTGCTCACCTGCGCCAATGACCAACAAGTTAGCGTTACATTGGTGAGCGATAGTGGGAATAATATGATCCGGTAGGCCTTGCTCAAGGTGTAAATGTTCGTTTGTTATATGGTAGTTTTTAGCGTTACTGAGTAAGCGTGCCCAATGCTGCTGTTTTTGCTCCTTATCTGAAAGGTGGTTAGTTTCTTTTTCAACAGACATGCTCCAATTTTCTGTTTGATAACAGTTAAGCAGATGAATATCGCTGTCTAACAGTGTCGCCAGTTGCAAAGTATCATCGAGTAAGCATTGATTTAACTTACTGTGTTCAATATCTGGGTCTGCGGTTTCAAGCGCGGTGAGGATATGCCCATGTTGCTGCCAAGTCTTATTACCCACTATCATGACGGGTTGCTCACACTCTCTAAGTAGGTGAGCTTCACAGCTAGGGATGAACTCGTTGATAACTGGGTTGTGGTGTTTGTTATTGACCACGATTAAATCGTAGTTACCCTTATTGGCTTCGTTCAATATCGCAACATGGTCTTGGAGGTTCTTAATGGCTTTTATCTCAACTTCAACCCCCAGCCGTTGATACTTAGCCAATAGCTTTTTGACAACTAGCATGGGGTCGAGTGCTTGCTTGGAGAGTAATCCAAGGCGACTTAATACATTATTGTAGGGGCGCTCAATCTTCAATACAGTGACTTTCGCATGAGTTTTTTTAGCGAGTTGTAACGCCTTGTTGAGTGCAAGTTGTACCGGCGAATCATTATCGATTACCGTTAATGTATGGTGGTAGGAAATCATGGCAAATACTCCGTCAGCCTTGCATTCCCTTGCCATTAACACAGGTCCATAATTCTGTAAATCTAGTCGATAACCCAGTAAACACACGGGTTTGCTAATACTAAATCACGCTTAAATTACTCCTTGTAAGTGCTTTTCAATCTACGAGATTTTAAGTCATTGATTTCAAAATTGTCTTACTTCTCGAGTTCAAATAATTTGCAGATAATTTGTGAATAAAAAATGATTACCATTGTTATTAACGGTCCTCAACCTGACTTTAACCTGCATTGTCGATGGGGCGATTATCTCCATCGCTCGATGACAAGTAGAGGCGATAGATGGCGCGTTCAAAGGCATTAACCATACTGGGTTGATGTTCGTTGAGATTGGGTTGATATTGAATTGCTAGGTTTTGCGCTTACTTTTTATGCTTAGTCAGTACAGCGGCGTAACGTGAAAAGGCATTGCTAGGGAGACTGCCTGAGACCGATAAGCCTTTTGTTGTGGGGCTGGTATTTTATATCGGCTTACTATCGCTGGGCATCTGGCTTGGATAAACCTGCTGTTCTGGCGCTTTCTAATCGCCGAGTTGAGGTTTACATTCTATTACTTCAACAGTAGCTTAGATTAGATTAGATTAGATTAGGTTAGATGTTAACCATGTGAATTAAAAACGATACCGCTATGGATGGAAACAGATGATGGCTAAGCGTAAGACAATATTGATCACCGGCGCCAGCTCTGGTTTAGGTAGAGGCATGGCACTGGAGTTTGCCAACATGGGGCGAGATTTGGCTTTGTGCGCGCGAAGAGTTGAGCGTTTAGATAAGCTAAAGCAAGATCTCTTGCAGATAAATCCAAATATTAACGTTTCGGTTAAAGCGCTTGATGTTAATCAGCATCAAGATGTGTTTAAGGTGTTTAATGAGTTCAAGTCTGAATTTGGCCAGTTAGACAGGATCATTCTTAACGCAGGAATGGGTAAGGGCGCAGCCATTGGCACAGGACATTTCGAGGCCAATAAGCAAACGGCGGAAACTAATTTTGTAGCTTTACTTGCCCAAGCTGAAGCGGCGATGATTATTTTTCGTGAACAAAATGCTGGCCACTTAGTAACCATATCCTCTGTGAGTGCTGTGCGTGGCTTTAGGCGAGCGATGACCGTTTATGCGGCGACAAAAGCTGCTGTTACGTCGTTAACTGAAGGTATTCGTATTGATGTAATGTATACGCCAATTAAGGTCAGTTGTATTCATCCTGGTTTTATCCGCAGTGAAATAAACGAGCACGTCGAAAAGGTGCCTTTTATTGTTGATACCGACGTGGGCTGTAGTGCTATGGTTGCAGCTATCGAGGCTGAAAAAGCCAATAGCTTTGTACCAAGCTGGCCATGGGCAATACTGCATCGGCTACTTAGAGTACTACCGAGTCGCTGGATAAGAACAATGAGTTGATCAGGCTCATCGTTTACAGCTTTAGCTGAGGCGCTATAGTTGTCACTGACGTTCAGGTTGGCGATTAATCGCTATTGTTGATGCTATTGCTGACAGCGGCGATTATTCATATTGATTGCGCATAGCCGGAATATCCGTGAGATATTCAACAAACTCAACTTCGTAACCATCGGGATCGATAAAGTACACATTACGGCGATAGGGATCTTCTGCGCCCGCTTTATCTACAAGATGGCCGCTCGTTTTGAGGCGCTCAATCACCCCATCAAGATCATCGGTGACATATGCAAAGTGGGCCAAGCCAACTTGATGCCCACTTAAGTCACGGTTGTCTTCAATACCGTCATCGTTAAACGTTAAATATTGATAATCATCACCAAAGTGCACCCAGTTGCGCTCTACGCCATGCCAACTAGACTTTCCTCCGCCGCGAACTTTCCAATGAGGAAAGATTGCTTGGTAAAACGCTAATGCCTTTGAAATATCTCTGACCACTAAATTTAAATGCTCTAAACGCATCATAATTGACTCCTTGTATTGTTGTCCTAAATTGATTGCAGCTTTGCAAATGGCTTGCTTTGATGGTCACATGCCATAATGGTACTCCTGCTGTTTTGGAAATGGCTTGTTTTGATGGTTAATCCGCACTCCTTTTAAGGCTTCGCTGTATTGAGTGAGCATATGCAAACTGTAGTCGATACGTTCCCGTAAATGTAATTCTCTATCGCACAGTGGCGCGTCAGTATTGAAGAGTTCTTCGACATTTCTAACGATTAAATGATCAGGCGTCGCCACCAGTTTATTGTTTTTTAATGCATTCATTCTTAGCTCGGCAATAGGGTAGGCACCACTTATCCCACTGACAACAGCAACCAATAAAGCGGGTTTATGGGCGGTATCTTGGTGGTCGCACATCAACAAAAAATTCTTCATCAAAGGTGATGCCATGCCGCCCCACTCGGGTGTAATTAATACTAAGGCGTCTGCTTTCTTTACTTGCTGAGAAATTAAAGGCCAGCGGCTACCATCGGCAGATTTGGTTTCTGCACTTCCATCCCAAAAAGGTAACTGGTATTGGCAAAGCTCTATGTGATTGACTCTGTTAAAACCCGTCACCTGTTCGCTCAGGTAACGGGCGACTTTGGCACTCTGCGATGGGCTTCTCTGGCTGGCACTAATGATGACTAATTCCATTTTAGTAAACCTTTTTGTTTATTTAAGTTTTAAGTAAAGTAAACAGTTTACAAAATAAAGTAAAGAAAAAAGTTTACTTAATTGATGGTTGAGTAATAATGGCCATAGTCATACCGCTTTGTGCCTTGAGCGATAAAAGAACAAAGCTGCCATAAAGAGATAACGATGAAGACCAGTGACAAAATTTTGCAGATGCTTAAAACCCAAGGTGAATTAACGGCTAAAGCGATTGCTAGTGAGCTAGGCCTGACAACAATGGGGGTGCGTCAGCATTTACAAAGCCTTGAAGAAAGTTGCGATGTGGTTTTTGATGATAGAAAAGCGACTCGTGGGCGACCGACACGTTTCTGGGCGCTAACGCCGCAAAGTAATAGTCATTTCTCTGATAGACATGAAGAGCTGAGCGTTCAGCTAATTGATTCGGTTAAAACTGTTTTTGGCGACAGTGGCTTAGAACAGCTTATTAGCCATCGTGAACAGGTGTCACTAGCGCTTTATCGTGATGCGTTAATCAGTGCCGATAGCTTAGCCATTAAGCTACAAGTCTTGGCACAGTTACGTACCAATGAAGGTTATATGGCGACGGTTGAGCATAGCGACGGCTGTTACTGGCTACTTGAAAACCATTGCCCGATCTGCGCTGCAGCAACAAAATGTCTTAATTTTTGCCGCTCAGAATTGCAGTTATTTCAGACCTTACTGCAGCATGACGCTACGGTGAGCCGTGAGGAACACATTATCCAGGGGGCACGTCGCTGCGCCTATAAAGTACAGCCTATCACTGCTGAGCAATAGAATTTTATGGAATCAAAACGTGCACGGCTAGATAGGTTTATTAGCGTCAAAACAGGTATTAATAAAAAACATGTTAGGTTGCTGTTGGCTAAAGGGCAAGTGCAGGTGGACGGTGAGATAGCGCGTGATATCGATTTGATTATCGACGAGTTCTCCCATGTTTGTCTTGATGGTCAAGTGTTGCAAGCCAGCCGGCCGAGCTATGTGATGCTATATAAGCCCGTTGGCGTGGTCAGTGCTACCGTTGATGATAAGCATAAAACGGTTATCGATTTGCTGGCTAGAGAAGATAAGTGCAGTCTGCATATTGTTGGTCGCTTAGATCTCAATACTTCAGGTTTGTTGCTGTTAACTAATGATGGTCGCTGGTCTAAAAAGCTGATGTCGCCAGAACATAAGGTCGGAAAGCTGTACCGAGTGACGCTGCAAAATCCCATTGATGAATCTTATATTCCAGCTTTTGCCAATGGGATGTACTTTGAATATGAAGGTATCACGACCTTACCCGCTAAGCTGGAGATCATAGATGCACACACGGCTTTGGTGACTTTGATGGAAGGGCGTTATCATCAAATCAAGCGCATGTTTGGCCGCTTTCGAAACCCCGTTGTAGGTTTACATCGAATATCCGTCGGCGCCATCGTGCTCGACCCGCAATTAACTGCTGGTGAAAGTCGAGACTTATCGATAGCAGAAATTCAGAATGCCTAAATATGCTATCCATAGGTTTTTCTCTTAACTCATGTCGCTCACTCTGGTGCAGGACTTCTGTTAAATATACCGCTTGAGCGGGCTATAAAAGGGTGGAATAAAGGGCTGAGTAAAAGGCTATATAAAGGCCATGTAGAGAGCAAAGTGAGAATGTTGAGCCCAAACCTGTCAAATATCTTAACCCTTAGGGTCTTTTTGCTAAAAATAAGACCATTTTTTTAGTTTGTGAGCTGGTGCAATTTTTCAGCACTTTTACTCTGCGAATTTCATCAGTTGCTAATGTGCTAAACTTGAATCGTGTGTTCAATGTCATATTTTTATTGGTTTGCGTGATCAGTGTCTCGCATTGGTTTTACGCTTGAACTAAAGTCCTCTTTTTGTTTATAACACATTGATTAATTAGTAATATACCGTATTAGTTTCGATTTCCCTCGTTTCCCCTACGCCTGCGAGCATATTTGCTCGGCCCCATCGCTTCGACTAGAATGCGCGCGCTCAAATTAACTTAATTTTATATTTGCATTTAGCGGTGCGGATATATTTTTTGACTACTTCCTGTAGGGGAACTTAATGTCGACACAACTAGCTAACCCAGCTCCACTAGGCCTAATGGGCTTTGGTATGACAACTGTCTTACTTAACATCCATAACGCAGGTTTCTTCCCAATTGATTCAATGATCTTAGCAATGGGGATCTTCTACGGCGGTATCGCTCAAGTTATCGTTGGTATCATGTGCTTTAAGCGTGGTGACACGTTTGGTACAACTGCATTTACTTCTTACGGTTTATTCTGGTTAACTTTGGTTGGCTTAATCGTTATGCCTAAAATGGGCCTAGCAGAAGCAAGCCCAGCTAGCTTTATGGGTTGGTACTTAGGTTTATGGGGTCTGTTCACAGCAGCACTTTTTGTGGGCTCACTACGTTACCCACGTGCTAAGCAAGTTGTGTTTGCATCATTAACGATTTTGTTCTTCCTACTTGCAGCTCGTGATTTCACGGGTAGTGAGCTAATCGGCACGATCGCTGGCTACGAAGGTATCTTCTGTGGTTTAAGCGCAATTTACTTTGCTATGGCACAAGTATTAAATGCTGAGTTTGGCCGCGTTATTTTACCAGTTGGTCCAGTTGCAGTTGCTGCATATGAGCCCGCTGCAGAAAACAAGCCGCTTAAGTTATAAGTTATCCATTATCACCTATCTCCGATAATGTGAAATTTAAAGCGAAAAAAAAAGCTGACCGAGGTCTAATGCCGTTCACTTAAGGTGAACGGCATTTTTATTTTTGGCATACCGTTGAGGCCTTGGTTTTACTGTTCTGGGGA